>JBCDKT010000031.1 GCA_038746285.1 Bacteroidota bacterium | reverse complement strand
CGCGCAGGCGGGAATCCAGAGCTTGTAGTACGCCTTCTGGATTCCCGATCAGGGTCGGGAATGACTCGATGTGAGGAGGTAACAGTAGCAGAGCAGCGTTTCTGCGCCATCAGGGCCTCTCAAGTTGCTAACAAGCTCTAGAGGCACCCCGCCTCGACCCTTCCGGCCCGGTCTGCCACATGGCGGGCCGGGCTTTGCTGTGCTCTGCTGTGCTCCGAGACCGGACCGCTCTCCAGAGCGTAGGTGAGTTTTTTATTTGATGTCGAAATATTGATGTTTTGACTTTGATACAAGCTCCCATCACAACCAACCCCAGACGACCATGCCTCACTACACCGTTCCCACCCTCGACGACGTCGCCGACGCCGACGCCCGCGACACGCTGGCGCAGATCGAGCAGCAGCTCGGCACGCTCCCCAACCTCTACGCCTACGAGGCGCACTCGCCGAAGACCTTCCTGGCCGGCCTCGGGCTCTCCCACGCCGCCGAGCACGCCAACTTCTCGAACCGCGAGGCCCAGGCAGTCTACCTCGCCACGAGCGAGGTCAACAGCTGCACCTACTGCCTCGCCGCGCACACGGCGCTCGCCCAGATGAACGGCTTCTCGGAGGACGAGACGTTCGGCCTCCGCGCCGGCACCACCAGCGACCCGAAGCTCCGGGCGCTGACCCAGCTCACGCGGGCGTTCGTCGAGACGAAGGGCCGGCCGGGCGAGGCGCTCCTGGACGCGTTCTTCGACGCGGGCTACACCCAGGCCCACCTCGTGGACCTCACCGGGCTGATCGCCGTCAAAACCTTCTCGAACTACCTCCACAACGCGACCGACATCCCGGTCGACTTCCCGGAGGCGAAGCCGCTCCCGGCTGCCGTCCTCGCCTGACCTGACACGCGCGGAGCGCGAGGAGGGCTCTGGTCCTCCCCGCGCTCCCACACCGCTCATGGCTGACACCGATACGCACCCGCTCGCCGGCACGTTTGCCAGCCCGCACCACCGGCTGCGCGTGAACTTGCTCTACACGGCGACGTGGCTCCAGGACCGCATCCGCGCGTTTCTGGAGCCGCACGACCTGACGCAGCCGCAGTTCAACATCCTCCGCATCCTGCGCGGCCAGCACCGTACGGGAGCAGGGACGCTCAGCACCTCGTGCCTCCGCAAGCGGATGATCGACCGGGCGAGCGACACCTCGCGGCTCGTTGACCGGCTCGTTGCGCGCGGGCTCGTCAGCAAGCAGCCGTGCACCGAGGACCGCCGCCGCGTCGACGTCCGCATCACCGAGGCGGGTCTCGCACTGCTCGACGAGATCGACGCCGGCCTCGCCGGCCTCGACGCGGTGACCGGTGCCCTTTCGGACGCCGACGCCGAGCGGCTCAACGCGCTCCTCGACCGGCTGCACGGCTTCGTCCCGGAGACCGCCTGAACCCGTCGCCGCAGAGCGCGTTACCCCGTCTCACCTCTCTCCACCTCTCCTCCCTCTCCATGTCGCTCCTCTCCGCCCACACCCTCGGTCCGCTCCACCTCCCCAACCGGCTCGTCTACGCCCCGATGACGCGGAGCCGCCACGCCGGCACCGTTCCCAACCGTCTCGCCCCGACCTACTACGCGCAGCGCGCGAGTGCCGGGCTGATCGTCACCGAGGCGACGCAGGTCGCGCCGCGCGGGCAGGGCTACCCGCTCACACCCGGCATCCACTCCGACGCGCAGGTCGAGGCGTGGCGGGCGGTCACCGACCTCGTCCACGCGACCGGCGGGCGCATCTTTCTCCAGCTCTGGCACGTCGGGCGCGTCTCGCACCCGGCCTACCACGACGGCGCGCCGCCGCTCGCCCCGTCGGCGATTGCCGCTGAGGGTGAGGTGATGCTACCGGACTTCAGCATGGAGGACTTCCCCACCCCGAAGGCGATGACGACGGACGAGATCGCAGACGCCGTCCGCCAGTTCGGCCACGGCGCGCGGCGGGCGCACGAGGCCGGCTTCGACGGCGTCGAGATCCACGGTGCCAACGGCTACCTCGTCGAGCAATTTCTCTCGTCGTCGTCGAACCAGCGCAGCGACGCCTACGGCGGCTCGGCCGAGAACCGGGTCCGCTTCCTCACCGAGGTCACCAAGGCCGTGCTGGAGACGTGGGACCCGGCGCGCGTCGGCGTCCGGTTCTCGTTCGGCCAGGGCCGGCTCGGGACGACGGACGACAACCCGGCCGAGACCTTCGGCCTCGCCGCACGGAAGATGCAAGAGGTGGGGCTGGGGTACGTCCACGCCGTCCGCGCCGACGGGGCGGACATGCTCCGCGTCGTCCGCGAGCACTACGACGGCACCCTCATCGCCAACGGCGGCTACGACCGCGAAGAGGGCGAGCAGGCCCTCGCCGACGGCCGCGCCGACCTCATCTGCTACGGCCGCCCCTACCTCGCCAACCCCGACCTCCCGCTCCGCTTCGCCGCCCAGGCTGCCGGACTCGACGCCCCACTCAACGAGCCCAACAGCGATACCTTTTACGGCGGCGGCGCCGAAGGCTATACCGACTACCCCCTCTGGCCCGCCACCGGCGTCGCGCTCGCCCACGAAGAGCCGGCCGACGCGTAGAGCGCTTTTCCCTCACCTCAACCCACGCCGCCATGCATACCCTCTCCCGCCGCGACGCCCTCCGCAGCGTCGGCCTCGACGGCCTCGGCCTCGGCCTCGCTCCGCTCTCCGCAACGGCGACCCCGACGCCGGACCGCCGGCGCGACGACCACCCGGCTCCGTTCTACCAGACGGCCATCGGGGATACACGACTCACGGTGGTGCAGGACGCGGCGCTCGAAGCCCCGCTCGCGGCCGTCTCTGGCGGCGCACCCGAGGGGGCCGTCGAGGCGCTCTTCGCCGAGCACAACCTCCCGACTGACGCGGCGGCCGTCCCGGTAACCGTCGCCCTCCTCCAGCGCGGCGACCGCACGGTCCTCCTCGACACCGGCCTCGGCGACTACAGCCTCCCGATTGTAGCCGACGGCGGCGGACGGCTCCTCGACACCCTAGCCGCGCTCGGCGTCCGTGCCGAGGACGTGGACACGGTCGTGATCTCGCACATGCACCCGGACCACATCGGGGCGGTGACGCTCGGCGGCGCGCCGGTCTTCCCGAACGCGGCCTACCTCATGCCGGAGCCGGAGCGGGCGTTCGTCGATGGCTACACGATGACCGGCAACGAGGAGATGGACGGCACGATTCAGTTCGTGCGCAGCAAGCTCGATCCGCTCGCGGCGAGCGGGCAGCTCGATGTGTTCGCCTACGGCGACGAGGTCGTGCCCGGCCTCACGTCGGTTGCGGCACCGGGCCACACGCCGGGCCACTCCGCCTTCCTCGTTGCCGACGGCGACGCCCAGCTCATGCTCCCGATGGACGCGGCGAACCACTACGTCGCCCTCTTCCATCACCCCGAGTGGCTCTTCGCCTTCGACGCGATCCCCGAGCAGACCGTCGCCACGCGGCGGGCGCTCCTCGGCCGCGCCGCGGACGACGGCCTGCAGATCTGGGGACCGCACCTCCCGTTCCCCGGCCTGGGCTACGTCGTCCGCCGCGGCGAGGGCTTTCAATTCGTCCCTGCTCCCTAACGCCTCTATTCCTATGAAGCGCCTCATCTTCCTCGCCCTCCTCCTCGCCGGCTGCGCCGCCGAACCCGAACCGCCGACCGCCGAGCCCGCGACCAGCGACCGCGCCCGTCCGTCGGACGCGGTGATCGCCGAGCGCGTGGCCGAGGCTACGGCGCGGCTCGAAGCCACCGAAGGGGGCCGCCTGGTCCTCGCAGCGATTGACGCGCACGGTGGGCTGGAGCGGTGGTACGCCAACGGGCCGGTCCACTTCCGCTACCGCTACGAGCGCCTCACCGGCGACGACCCCATCGACACCGAGCAGACGGTCGACACCTGGAGCGCCCGGGCGCGGCACCTGATGAACCCAGACTCGTCTGTGCCGGACTCGTCGGCGGCGTTCGGGTGGACGGGCGAGGAGGCGTGGGTGATCGGCACCGACTCGCTCCCGACGAACGCTCGGTTTTGGTCGCTCACGCCGTACTACTTCGTCGCCATGCCCTTCGTCCTCGCCGACCCCGGCGTGAACCTGGAGGCGGCCGGGCAGATGACGGCTGAGGGCGAGACCTACGACCTCGTCCGCGCCACGTTTGAGGCCGGCACGGGCGACGCGCCGGACGACTACTACTTCCTGCTTCTCGACCCCGAGACGCGGGAGGTGGGCGGCGTGCGCTACGTCGTCTCCTACCCCGGCTTCTTCCCCGAGGGCGGCTCGACGCCCGAGCGGCTGATGCTCTACGACGGCGCGCAGACCGCGAGCGGGATCGTGCTCCAGGAGGGCTTCCGCTCGTTCGCGTGGACCGGCGACGGCACGGGCGAGGCCGCAGCGCGCGGCACCGTCACCGACCTCGAGTTCCTGCCCGACGCTCCGGCTAGCCTCTTTGCTATGCCGCCGGACGCTCGCGTGCAAGAGGCGATGTAGCTCAGGGCGCCGTCCCGAACGCGACGGCGACGAAGCAGCCCTCGACCTCGGCGAACTGCAGGTCCCAGAGCGCGCCCTCGTGCCGAAGCACGGCCATTCCTTCGAACGGGGGCACGACGAAGCGGAGCGCCTGGGGCGAGACGCGGAAGCCGGTCCGCATCGCCTTGAGCGCGGCCTCTTTCAGCGTCCACACGAGCACCTGCGCCGCGTCGTGCTCGAACGGAAGCGTCTCGATTAGCCCGTGCTCGTCCGGGTGCAAGATGCGCCGGTAGAGGTCGGGGCGGCGGGGACGGACGACCTCGAGGTCGACCCCGACCGGCAGCGGTGAGACGGCGGCGGCGGCGAGGGTCCGGTCGTCGGTCGAGGCGTGGGCAATCGAGAGATGCCCGGTCTCGGTCTCCGGCGCGCCGTCCTCGGCTACGCGCAGCGACACGGCCTCGGGCGGAGTCCCCACTTGCTCGGCGAGGAGCCGGCGCGCCACGTCGCGGCCGAGGGCGAACTCGCGGCGGCGCTTCGCGCTGCCGAACCCGCTGAGGCGCGCGCGCTCCTCGGCCGAGAGCACGTCGAGCGGAGGGTCGGCGGCGGCTTCGCAGACGGCGAAGCGGAGGGCGATGTCATCGGGCAGGTCCACCCTGCAAGGTACCGCGCCGTCAGCGGTCAGGCCGCCCGGCGCAGTCCTCCGTGCCCACCGACTGAGACCAGCACGCGGGCACCCGCAACGAACCGGCCTATCGTACCCTGAACTTCGTCGGCGACCCGGCGGCGGAGCGCGTGCGCGGTCGGTGCGTCGAAGAACCCGGCGTAGACGTTGCGCGGGAGGTCAGCCTCGTCGCCCTCGACTTGGTTGCGGAGCCCGAGGAAAGCCAGCTCGCGCTCGACGCGGGCACGGTCGGTGTCGGCAACGTCGAGGGTGGTGACAACGAGGTAGCTCATGGCGGCAGCGCTGGGTGAGTGATGCCTCAGGCTACGACGCGCCGGTGACACCCCTGCGTCACACTAGGCCAACGGAATTCGCTGGCGAGCCTCGCCTGCCGTAGGGCTCGGCTCTAGCGGCCGGCTCGCTCAGCGGCGGCGCCCATCCCCTCTGCCCCGACCTCGACGAACAGCCCCGATGCCTCGCACGCCGTCTGCCCTCCGCCGAGCCGCAGCGTAGCCTCGACAGGCGTCTTCACTCCGTCCGCCTCCCCGACGGTAGCCTCGACAGTTACCACGGCGCCGAGTGGCACGAGTGCCCGGAAGTCGACCTCGATCCGGGCACCCACGACGACCCGGCCGGTGGCGAGCACGGCCATCCCCATAACTTCGTCGAGGAGCGCTGCCAGCGCGCCACCGTGGGCGTGGCCGGGCGGCCCCTCGGCCGCCGCTCCGAACCACGCCCGTGCCCACGTCCGCCCGTCAGAGTCCGCGTAGTACCGGACGCGGATGGCATCGCCGTCTTCGGAGGACACGAACGACCGCGTTCCGACCGCTTCCCAGAACGGCGTGAGCGGGGTCCAGTCGGGGGAGGTCGCGGAGAGGTCGGGCGGGCTCGCGTGCATCGCCGCAGGGGTCAGGGGGCTTGGTGGGCAGACGTAGGCGAGGCCAAAGAAAGCGCAACGCCCTCCCGCCGCGGCGGGAGGGCGAGGGCGGAGTCTGAACGCCGCGAGGCGACGCTAGCGAACAACCGTTACGCGGCGCGTTTCGGAGAACGCCTCGCCGCGCGCCTGGATCACGTACAGGCCCGCCGGCAGCGCCTCGGCTTCGAAGGCGAGCGCCAGCACCTGGCCCGCTGCCAGGCCACCGTCGAAGAGGTCTGCCACGCGGCGGCCGAGGAGGTCGTAGACCGCCACGGTGACGCGCTGCGCCTGGCCCACGGTGAGGTTCAGCGCGGCGCGGGACGTGACTGGGTTCGGGGACGGCTGGCTGAGGCGGGTGGTGACGGTGCTGGTCTCTTCGCTGGAGAGGCCACCCGGCGTGCCCTCCGGCCCGGTAACCGCGAGGAGGACCTGCCCCTCCTCGCGCCCACCGCCGGAGTAGGTCGAGACGCGGATGAGGTACTCTTCGCCGGCGTCTACCCCGAAGTCCTCGATGCGGGACGTGAAGTCACCCGAGTCCGGCTCGTTGTTGGGATCGTCGTCGTTGCACTCGACCTCGAAACCGGCCTGATAGATCGTGACGATGGTGTCGGTGAACCCGGCTCCGTCAGGGAGCATGGAGCCGTCCGTGTCGAGCGTGAGGTCTCCGTCTGTGAGGGGCGTGTAGGACCACCAGACGGAGAAGCCGGAGTCGTCGTCGGGGGAACCGAAGGTGCAGGAGGCATTCTCTTCGTCCTCTTCGCTCGTCGCGCCGATGGTCGAGCTTTCGTAGACCTCGGCGGCGGTGATGACGGTAGCATTTTCTACGTCATCGTTCTCGGGGCCCCCTCGGTCGGAGACCTCTACCGGCGTGTGGTCGGTGATTTTGCTCGTGGCAGTGCTTTGCGCTGCGGCCAGCGGAGCTAAGGTCAGGATGGCTGCAAGAGCCAGGGTGGCAGTAGCGAAACGGTTCATGGCGTGTGGGTTGTTGGGTGAGAAGAAGTACGTGACGCGAGCACGCGGCGATAACATCAACAGGGGCTCGCCTTGTGCTCTGGCTGCAAGGTACGGCACGCTCACTTTCAAATCCCACCACGAGGCGTGCCTGCCTGTGCTAAAAAAGGGCGGCGAGCCTCCGGCCCACCGCCCTGTCTTAGGCTGCCCGCTGCCCTACGACGTGTACTTCCGGTACCGGCGGTCGGCCTCGTCCCAGTTGACCACGTTCCACCACGCGCTGACGTAGTCCGGGCGGCGGTTCTGGTAGTGGAGGTAGTAGGCGTGCTCCCACACGTCGATGCCGAGGATGGGCTTGTCGCCGTGCATTACCGGGTTGTCCTGGTTCGGCATCCCGTGGATGTGCAGGCCACCGTCCTCGTTGACCGCGAGCCACGCCCAGCCGGAGCCGAACTGGCCCTTCGCTGCGGACTCGAACGCCTCCTTGAACGCGTCGAACGAGCCGTACTTCTCGTCGATGGCTTCGGCGAGGTCGCCGGTCGGAGTGCCCCCGCCGTTGGGGGACATCGTAGTCCAGAAGATGCCGTGGTTGAAGAAGCCGCCGCCGTTGTTGCGGACGGCGGTCTGCTTGTCCTCGGGCAGCGAGTCCAGGGCAGCGAGGGTTTCTTCGATGGGCTTGCCGGCCCACCCGGTGCCTTCGAGCGCGGCGTTGAGCTTGTTGGTGTAGCCCTGGTGGTGCTTCGTGTGGTGAATCCGCATCGTCTGCTCGTCGATGTGCGGCTCCAGGGCGTCGTAGTCGTAGGGAAGGTCGGGAAGGGAGAACTGAGCCATGATTGGGAAGGGCTTGGGTGAATGGCGGTTGTGGAGGATGGTGGTACGGTCGTCCCGGCTCGGCGTTTCCCTGCGTTCGGTGGACGGTGGACAGTCAGACGGTCTTGGCGGCTCACCCGCGCCATTCGTCGTTCGTCACTCGGCGCTCGTCATTCGCCGCACCGTGCCGTCCGGCTCGCCGACGAGGACCTCGGTCGCCAGTCCGATGAACAGGCCGTGGTCGAGCACGCCGGGAATGGCATGGATCGACGCACCGAGCGCGGCGGGGTCGGCGATGGGCTCGAAGCGGGTGTCGAAGACCCAGAACCCCTGATCGGTCACGACCGGCCCGTCTTTCTTCTCGCCCATTCGCAGCGCCGGGTCGCCGCCGAGCGCCCGGAGCGCCCGCTCGACCGGCCCCGCCGCGAACGGCAGCACCTCCACCGGCACCGGCATCGTCGCCCCGAGCCGGTCTACCTCTTTCGAGGGGTCGATGAGGACGGCGAACCGGTCTGCCGCCGCCGCGACGACCTTCTCGCGCGTGTGCGCCGCGCCGCGCCCTTTGATGAGGTGGAGCGCGCCGTCGTAATCCGCTACCTCGTCGGCCCCGTCGAGGGCGAGGTCGAGCCGGTCCACCCCGCCGGAGCGGGGCGGGCAGTCGTCGAGCGTCGCGAGCGGGATGCCAACGGCGCGGGCGAGGCGCTCGGCTGCGAACGAGGTCGGCACGCCGACGACATCGAGGTCCTCGCTTTCGATCCGCTGCCCCAGGGCGCGGAGGGCTTCGGCGGTCGTCGAGCCGGTCCCGAGGCCGAGCCGCATCCCGGACTCGACGAGCCGGGCCGCGGCCGCGCCGACGACCTCTTTTGGGTTTCTAGTTCCGAGTTTCTCGTTTCTCGTTTCGTCTGGCATCGGTCTCATCCAAGAGAAACCAGAAACTATGCACCAGGAACCCGAAACGCCTACTCGTACCGCAGCGCCTCGATGGGACTGAGCCGCGCCGCCTTGTAAGCCGGATACACGCCGAAGACGAGCGCGATGACGGTCACGCCGACTACGCCGATCAACGCCCACGCCCACGGGAACGTCGCCCGCAGGTCGAAGGCGAAGGCGAGCGCGTTGCCGCCGAGCACGCCGAGGCCGATCCCGATCAGCCCCCCGATCTGGCAGAGGAAGACGGCCTCGAGGAGGAACTGGCTCAGCACGTCGCGCCGCGTCGCGCCGAGCGCCTTGCGGATGCCGATCTCGCGCGTCCGCTCCGTCACCGAGACGAGCATGATGTTCATGATCCCGATCCCGGCCGCGAGGAGCGCGATCAGCCCAATCGCCGCCCCGCCGACGGTGAGCGTAGCGGTGAACGAGTCGACCGGCCCGCGCATGAGGTCGTTGGTGACCACGTCGAAGTTGTCGTCGTCCTGCGGGGGCACGCCGCGGATGATGCGGAGGTGCCCCGTCACCTGGTCGATCGTCGCCTGCAGCATGGGCGCGCTCGGGGCGCGGATGTCGTACGAGATGTTGCGGTCGAGCCGGCCGTAGATGTCGAACGTCCGGGTGACCGGGGCCATCGCGATGTTGTCCGGCGAGTCGCCGAGGAGCGCGCCCTTCTCGACGAACGTCCCGACGACCTGGAAGCGCCGCCCGTCGATCCGCACGTTCTTGCCGAGGGGCTGCTCGACGTCGAAGAGTTGCTTGACAATCGGCGCGCCGAGCACGACGACGGGGCGGGCGTAGCGCACGTCGTCCTCGGTCAGGAAGCGCCCCTGCTCGATCTCGAACCCGTTGTTGACGGCCCAGTCCTGGTTGACCCCGCGCAGGCTGACGTTCGGCTCGGTCTCCTCGCCGCTGAACTTCACGGCGTGGCGCCCGAACCAGGCGTCGGGGGCAATCGAGACCGGGAGGTCAGCGCGCCGGCGGAGCGTCTCCATGTCGGCGTAGGTGAGGTTGGGCCGGTTGCGAAGGCTCGGGTCCTCCGGCCCGATCTGGATGCCGTTGCGGTCGACTTTGGTGACGTAGAACGTGTTGGCTCCCATCCCGCGGAAGGTGTCGTTGAAGTAGACCTCGATCACCTGCACCGCCGTCACCGCCGCGATCACAGAGAAGACGCCGATCACGATCCCGAGGAGGGTAAGCGCGCTGCGGAGCTTGCTGCTCCTGAGCGACTCAAACGCCATGCGGAGGTATTCGAGGAAAAGCACGGGGTTCTGGTTTGCAGTTTCTGGTTTACAGTTTCTAGTTTTTAGTTTGACGCTTCCGGTCCTTCTAGCTCGATCAGAAACGAGGAACCAGAAACTAGAAACTCATTCGTACCGCAGCGCTTCGATGGGGCGGCTCCGGGCAGCGGCCCAGGCGGGGATGAACCCGAAGAAAACGCCCACGCCGACGCAGATACCGAAGGCGAGCGCGACCGTCGCGGGCGAAAGGACGGCCGTAAAGACCTGGTTGATGAGGTACGTCACGACGCCGGAGAGCGCCACCCCGAACAGGCCGCCGATCATGCACACCACGACGGCTTCGAGGAGGAACTGCGTCAGGATCGCCCGGCGGCTGGCCCCGACGGCCTTGCGGATGCCGATCTCGCGCGTCCGCTCGCGGACCGAGACGAACATGATGTTCATCACCCCGATCCCGCCGACGAGCAGGGCAAGGCCGGTCAGGAACAGCCCGATCCCGTAGATGGCCGCCTTGACGCCGGCGAGCTGCGTGGCGAAGGCGTCGTTGCGGTTGATGGCGAAGTTGTCCTCCTCCATCGGGTCGAGGCCGCGCACGGCGCGGACGATGCCGGTCAGCTCGTCTTCGGCGGCGACCATGTTGTCGGCGTTGTCCACCTTGACCTGCACCGAGATCTGCCGCCACCGGCTGAGGCCGAACGCGTTCTCGAACACCGAGAGCGGCATCGTCACCTGGGTGTCGAACGAGACGAGGCCGAGGAACTTGCCCTGCTCCTCCAGCACGCCGATGACCTCCACCCGCTTCCCGCCGACGCGGATGTACTTGCCGATGGGCGTCTCGTTGAGGAACAGCGCCTCGGCCACGTCCCGCCCGATGATGCAGACCGGCCGGCCGGAGCGCTCCTCGATCTCGCTGTAGAACCGCCCGGCGGACAGGTCGAGGCTGTTGATCTCGGCGATCGCGGGCGTGGCCCCGCGCACGAAGACGGTCGATAGCTCCCGGTCCTTGTACTGGACGCCGCGCACCGTCCCGACCGCCGGGGCAACGGCGACGGCGTAGCGCGAGCGCGCCTCGACGGCCTCGGCGACGGCCTTCGTGATCGGCGGGCGGTTGACGTAGCGCCACCAGTCATTCTCGAGCGTCTGCGGGTTCTTGTCGATCGAGAGCGTGTTCGTCCCGAGCATCGCCATCGAGCGGTCGAACCCCTGCTCAATGCCGTTGATGGTCGTGAACATCGCCGTGACCGAGACGATGCCGATGATGATGCCGAGGGTCGTCAGGACCGCCCGGAGCTTGTTGGCCCAGATCGCCCGGAGCGCGATGCGGAGGCCTTCGGCGAATTCGAGAAGCGCGGTGCGCACGGGGGCGGGTCGGGAGTCCAGGGGCGAGAGTCGGGCGTCTGCCTCAGCAGGCCCGGACGCCTACGACCACGCCGAGCCGGAGTTGCGCGGCCGCGGGACCGGCTCGGTCAGACCGCCGGCTGGGCACGCTGGACGAGGAGCGGCATGAGCGCATCGCGGTAGGCCCAGAGCAGGAAGGCAGTCATCGCCGCCAGCGCGTAGGCCGGGACGCCGCCCGCCGGGTCGAAGACGAGGTGGTAGAGCACGATGCCGACGGCAATCGGGACGAGCATCACGAGTGCCAGCGGCACGAACCGGCCGGCGAGCAGGAGCGCCCCGATCACGACCTCGAACACCTTCACAAGCGGCATCACGCCGCCGGTGACGAGCGCGCCGAGGAACGCTCCCCCGGCCTCGGGCGGCGGGGGCTGCGGGATGGAGTTGAGGAAGCCGTTGAGGCCGAAGACGAAGAGCATCGCGCCCAGCAGGTAGCGGACGACAGTGGCGGCGGTGGCCATGAGCACCAGGGGTCTGGAGTGAACGCTTGTTGCGACAAGCGATCAACTAACCTCACCATGTCCCGTCGGTTCCACCATCCTCCTCACGGGCATCTCACATCGGTCCCCTGGTCGCTGTGCCGGCGGTAGATGAGGAAATCGCCTCCACCGTGACGACCTCGCAGTCCCGTCGCTGCTCGGTCATCCGCACGAGACAGGCGTCGGCGAAGTCCATTGGCACGTCGGCATGCTTCGCCATCAGCGCTGCCACGTTCGCTTCGTCACCACGAACCGTCTAAGCGATCTCCAGCACGCCCGACTCCAGAAGTCCGAGTACTCGCGCTACGCCGTCATGCTGACGCTGCGACAAGTGGCACGACTCTGTAATGACCGCTTCGCATGTCAGCAGAGATGGAAAGCGTTCCCACTGCTCAACGGCCCAACCGTGGTGCTGGTCGCGCGGGTTCAGGTAGGCGACAATCAGCCCTGTGTCAGCAATCCCAACGTTCACGACAGCGAACTTTTGCCGAGGTCCCTGAGGTAGTCCTTGTTGCTCGACAGATCACTCGGACCCGAAATGCTACCGATCAGGTGCTTGGCTTTGTCGTGGGCGCTGAGGGGCTTCGGAGCCGGGGCCGCTGGATCGGAGCGGCGCAGTTCGTCCAGTTCGGACCAGACCTTTCGGCGCTCCGCTTCGGGCAGGGCGGCAATTGTGGTGATGATTTCTTGGGTGCTCATGACGGCGCGGTTTGTAAGCCGGAAAACTGGTAAACGCGAACACGACCCTCCTGGTCCTGTCACAGCGCCTTCTCGAACCGGATGCGGTAGTCCTGGTAGGTCGCGTTGTAGCCGGCGGCCGTCACCTCGAAGCCCTCGCGCAGCCCGAGGACGGTCATGCCCGGGTGCATGTTGGGGAACGTGTCGTAGGCGAAGCGGGCGTAGCCGAGCGCCCGCGCCTCGCGCTCCATCGCGTGGAGCAGCGCCCGCGCCACGCCGCGCCCCCGGTGCGCCTCCAGCACGCCGCCCTTCGCGCTGTAGTACGTCGTCTCGCTCAGCCCGTAGCCGACCTTGAACCCGACCGGCTCGCCGTCGAGCCAGGCGAGGAACAGCAGCAGGTTGCGGCGGTCGAGTTGGTTGATGACGCGCGCCTCGCCGAAGACGGTCCGGTTGAGACGCCGGATCGTCGGGAAGTCCTCCATCCCCACGCGGGCGACGTGGAGCGTGCCGAGTTCGGTTACGGTCTGCACGGGGTTGAAGATTAGCGCACCGGAGGATACACCCGCCATCACCTCGTTCAAAGCCCCCTGTCGTTGCGAGGAAGCGCGCAGCGCTGACGCGGCAATCTCCTCAGGAACGCAACCTGACCCTTTTGCGCTCCATCGGTCTGCTCAAGCAGGGAGATTGCTTCGTCGCTACGGGACGAGTCCCTCCGCTTCTCGCAATGACAGGCAAGGTCAGAACGGAAGCCCGTCGTTGGTGTCGCGGGCAGGGGGAAGCTGAGGGCGGGGCGGGGCGTCGAGTTGGGCCGGCTCGGCGTCGCCTTCCTCGGCCAGGGTCCAGGGTTCGAGGAGCGGCTCGGGCACGTCGGCGAGGAATCGGCTGGGGTTGGTGAAAAAGTCGCCAGCGCGGCGGCGGGTCTGGACCGTCGGGTAGCTCACGAACAGGTTCCGCTCGGCGCGCGTCAGAGCGACGTAGAGCAGGCGCAGTTCCTCGTCCAGCTCCTCATCGCTTTTGGCCGCGTACTGGCTCGGGAGAATGCCGTCGAGCGCCTGGATCAGAAAGACGGTGTCGAACTCCAGCCCCTTCGCGCTGTGGATCGTCGAGAGGACGAGCGGGGCTTCGTCCTTGTGGGTGCCCTCCACGTCGGTCGCCGTGAGGTCGATGGGGTCGAGCGCGAGCGATTCGAGGAAGGCGCTGCGGCTGCCGCGCCCTTCGGCGAGGCCGGCGAAGCTCTCGAGGTCCTGCGCCCGCTTCGGATGGTCCTCGAAGTAGACCTGCTCCAGCACGGGCTGGTAGTAGCTCAGCAGCGCCTCGACTTGGGCCGGCAGCGGCACGTCGCCCGCGCGCATCCGCTGCAAGAGGTCGCCGAGGTGCCGGAGCTTCGCCTCGAAGCGCGGCGAGACGGCGGGCGCGGCGAGCGTGTACGGCTGCTCGGCCGCGAGCACCCAGTCGACGAGGTCGCGCGCGGTCCTCGGCCCGATCCCCTCGATCAGCTTCAGCACCCGGTTCCAGGCGACCACGTCGAGCGGATTCTCCGCGACCCGGAGGTGGGCGACCACGTCCTTGATGTGCGCCGCCTCGGTCAGCCGCAGCCCGCCGAACTTGACGAACGGGACCCGCCGCCGGTCGAGTTCGACTTCGAGGTCGTACGAGTTGTAGCCGCTGCGGAAGAGCACCGCCATCCGGCCCAGCGCGGTCCCCTCCTCGCGGAGCTGGAGGAGCATGTCGCAGACGAACCGGCTCTGCCAGCGGTCGTCGGGGGCGGCGATGAGCGCGGGCTTCTCGCCCTCGGGTGTCTCGGTGTAGAGCCGCTTCTCGTACTTCCGCTTGGCCCGGTCGAGGACGAAGTTGGCGAGGTCGAGGATGGGCTGGGTCGAGCGGTAGTTTTGCTCCAGCTTGAAGAGGCGCGTGCCGGGGAACGTGTCCGGGAAGGCGAGGATGTTGCCCACGTCGGCCCCGCGGAAGCGGTAGATGCTCTGCGCGTCGTCGCCGACGGCGGTGACGTTGCCGTGCACGCTCGCGAAGAGTTCGACGAGCCGCGCCTGGAGCCGGTTCGTGTCCTGGTACTCGTCGACCAACACCCACCGGCACGCGCCGGCGACCTTCTTCCGGACGGCCTCGTCGTTCTCCAGCAGGCGGACGGTGAGCGCGAGGAGGTCGTCGTAGTCGACGAGGCCGTGCCGCTGCTTGTAGGTCGAGAAGGCGCGGCCGAGGTCCTCGATCTCGTCGAGGTGAATGAGGAACTGCGGGTAGGTCTGTTCGAGGACGTCCGCGACGTCGAGGCCCCGGTTGGCGGCGGCGGAGTAGAGGTTCTGGAGCGTCCGCTTTTTCGGAAACCGCTTCTTCGACCGGTGCAGCCCGCGCTCCGACCGGAGGAGGTCGATCACGTCGGCGGCGTCCGAGGCGTCGAGGATCGTGAAGCTCTTGGGGTAGCCGACGGCCTCGGCATGGCGGCGGAGGACTTGGAGGCAGAAGGCGTGGAACGTCCCGCCGCGCACGCGCTCGCAGCGCCCGTCGAGCAGCCCCGCCGCCCGGCCGAGCATCTCCCGTGCGGCGCGCCGCGTGAAGGTCAGGAGCAGAATCTCCTCGGGCCGCGCGCCGGTCTCGATGAGGTAGGCCACGCGGTAGACGAGCGTCCGCGTCTTGCCCGTCCCCGCTCCAGCCACGATCAGCACCGGCCCCGGCCCGGCCGTCGCGGCGGCGTGCTGCTCGCCGTTGAGTTCCCCCGCGTAGTCGATGGTCAGGGTCGACGGCGCGGCGTCCGGCTCTTTTTTGAGGACGAAGCGGCGGGCCACGTTCTGGGTATGAGGGTATGGGCGGAAGAGGGTGTGGGGGTGGCAAAGTACGTGGACTGAGGCGACGATTTCGAGTGCCGCCCCGTCCTACCCTCCCATACCCCCACCTTTCCGCACTCCCACACCCGAGCCGTCTTCGCTTGCGGGGGCGGAGGCGCACGGGTATATTGCCGGGGCCGCTTTCCGCGACCTCGGCGCACCCACTCACGGACCCACTTTCACACCCAGCGACGACATGGGGAAGGTCATCGCCGTAGCGAACCAGAAGGGCGGCGTCGGCAAGACGACGACGGCCGTCAACCTCGCCTCGTCCCTCGCCGCGACCGAGCACCCGACGCTGCTCCTGGACATCGACCCGCAGGCCAACGGCTCGTCGGCCGTCGGCGTGGACCAGCGCGAGGTCGAGCACTCGACCTACGAGGTCCTCACCGGCGACGTGGCCCTCGAGGAGGCCGTCCTCCCGACCGAGATGCCGTTCCTCGACGTCGTCCCGAGCCACATCAACCTCGTCGGGGCCGAGATCGAGATGATCGACGTGATGGAGCGCGAGCGGGTGCTCAAGCGCGCCGTCAAGGGGGCCCGCCGGAAGTACGACTTCGTCGTGATCGACTGCCCGCCGTCGCTTGGGCTGCTGACGCTCAACGCGCTCACCGGGTCGGACTCGGTCGTGATCCCCGTGCAGTGCGAGTACTTCGCGCTCGAAGGGCTCGGACAGCTCCTGAACACGATCAAGATCGTCCGCCAGCACCTCAACCCGCACCTCGAGATCGAGGGCGTGCTCCTGACGATGTACGACACGCGGCTGCGGCTCTCGAAGCAGGTCGCGGCCGAGGTCCGGCGCTACTTCGGCGAGAAGGTCTTCAAGACCGTCATCCAGCGCAACGTCCGGCTCTCCGAAGCCCCGAGCTTCGGCAAACCGGTGCTGCTCTACGAGGCGACGAGCATGGGCTCGCGCAACTACATCGGCCTCGCCCGCGAGGTGATCGACGCCAACCGCTCCTACCTCCTCGCGCCCGACGAGCCGCTAGCGGGCAGTCCGGTCGCCGCCGGGCTCCGCGCCGGCAACGGCGCCCACACGGGCCCCGTCGCCGCCGACGTCTCCGCGCCGGACTCCCACTAACCCTTTCTTTTCGAGGCTACGCTCATGGCGACGAAAAAAGCAGCGCTCGGCAAGGGCCTCAACGCGCTGATCCCGTCTATCTCCGAACGGGCCGACGACGCGCCGGCACCCGAAGGCGGAGTCGGGCAGACGAAGCTCTACAACTTCGAGGACCGCGTCCGCCTCCTCGGCCGCGTCGCCGAACTCGACGTGGAGGCCATCCGCCCTAACCCCTACCAGCCGCGCCAGGACTTCGACGACGCGGCGCTCGGCGAACTCGCCGGTTCGATCCGCCAACTCGGCATCATCCAGCCGATCACCGTCCGCGCCCTCGGCGAGGGGCGGTTCGAGATCATCTCGGGCGAGCGCCGCCTACGGGCCGCCAAGCGCGCCGGCCTCGGCCGCGTCCCGGCCTACGTCCGCGAGGCCGACACCGAGGCGATGCTGGAGATGGCGATCGTCGAGAACATCCAGCGCGAGAACCTCAACCCGGTCGAGGTCGCCCTCGGCTACCACCGGCTGATGGAGGAGTGCGGGCTGACGCAGGAGGTGGTAGCGCAGAAGGTCGGCAAGAACCGCTCGACGGTGGCGAACGCGCTCCGCCTGCTCCGCCTCCCGCCGCCGGTGCTGGCCTCGCTCCGCGACGGCACCCTCACCGGCGGCCACGCCCGGATGCTGGTCTCGGTGGAAGACCCCGACGCGCAGCTTCAGCTTCACCGCAAGATCGTCGAGGACGCCCTCTCGGTGCGCCAGGTCGAGGCGCTCGTCCGCGCGTACCGCCAGCGGCTCGGCGAGGCCCCCGCCGCAGAAGCTGCCGACGAGGCCGCCGCGGCCGTCACCGCCCCAGGCCGCGACGCGCTCCAGATCGAGCAGTTCACCGACGCGCTCCGCGACCGGCTCTCGACGCAGGTCGCGATCCGCCACAAGGCCGGCGGCGCGGGCAAGATCGAGATCACTTATTACTCGCAGGACGACCTCGAACGTGTCCTCGACCTGCTGCTGTAACGGAGACAGAAGAGCGGAGGAGCGAAGGAGCGGAAGAAGGGCGACCGCACGCGCTCTGCTCGCCTTCGTCGCCGTGATTTGGGCCGGGGGTGCCTCGGCGCAAACCGACACGACGGCGACGGCCCCGGCGGTCGTGGCTCCGGGCCTCGCCGATTCGACGCAGGCCGAGCCGGTGGTCGCCGAGTCGCTTTCTCCCGCGCCGACACCGACCTATCCGGCCCCGAGTTCAGTGCTGCGGCGGAGCCTGCTCGTCCCTGGCTGGGGGCAGCTCACCAACCGCGACTACCTCAAGGTGCCGGTCGTGGCCGCGGGCGTGGGCGGGGCGGTGTGGCTCGCGGTGCTCTACGCCAACCGGACGGTGCTCTACCGCCGCGCCGCCATCTTCGCCGACTGCGACACCGGCGTGGCCGTGCCCGAGGGGACGTGCGACAACTTCGAGGACTTCCGCGACGAGTGGATCGAGGCCGGGCAGCCCGCGGCGAACGTCAGCCGCAGCATCCGCGACGACAGCCGCCGCAACCGGGACTTCTCGATCCTGCTCGGCACGCTGGCCTACGCCCTCCAGGCGCTCGACGCCTACGTCAGCGCAGAGCTGGCCGGCTTCGACGTGAGCGACGACCTCTCGCTTCGCGTCCTCCCGACGCCGACCGGCGCGGTGGCATCGCTCCGGTGGCAGTTCTAGGGCAGGGCCCCCGGCGTGCAACCTTCCGCCGGTGCCTCCGCTAGACGCGTGCCGCCCGGTTCCCCTCGGCGCGCCGGGGAACTCCTCCGCGGCGGACCGCATCGAAGCTGCTTGTGACAACAAATACCGCCTTACCGCCACCGATCCGGTCCAGCCGCAGGTCCCTGTTCCGGCAGCATAACAGCGTTTCACTGTATCTTGCTGCCCCCGTCCTACCCCCGGCCGTAGCTTGTGCCGACTGCGCGGCTGACCGCCCCTAGCGACCTGGAGAGCGCCTATGACGATGCCCGACCTCACGAAGCGGCCTGCACCGCCGACGCTGACCAGCGAGGAGCGCCCCATCTTCAGCAAGACGCGCAAGTTCCTCGCCTCCGACGGCGACTACGCACGCGTCAAGGGGGCCGACCTCTACCCCTACTTCCGCCCCATCGAGGTCGCCGAGGGCACCCAGGCCGTCATCCGAGGGCGCAAGGTCATCATGGCGGGGTCGAACAACTACCTCGGGCTAACGAACCACCCGCGCGTGGTCGAGGCCGCGCAGCAGGCCATCGCGGACTACGGCACCGGCTGCACCGGCAGCCGCTTCCTCAACGGCACCCTCGACCTCCACCTGGAGCTCGAGCGCCGGCTCGCGGCGTTCATGGGCAAGGAGAACTGCGTGCTGTTCTCGACGGGCTACATGACGAACCAGGGCGTCGTCCAGTGCCTCGCCTCGAAGGGCGACCTCATCTTCAGCGACAAGGACAACCACGCCTGCATCGTCGCCGGCACCCAGACCAGCCTCGCCGAGACCGTCCGCTACCGCCACGACAACGTCAGCCACCTGGAGCGCCTGCTGGAGAAGTACGACGAGGAGCGGCCCGAGGCGGGCAAGCTGATCGTCTCCGACGGCGTGTTCTCGATGAACGGGAAGCTCGCCAAGATCCCCGAACTCCTGGCCCTCGCCCGCGAGTTCGACGCGGCGCTCCTGATCGACGACGCCCACGCCATCGGCGTCGTCGGCGAGGGCGGGCGCGGCTCGGCCGACGTCTTCGGGCTGCGCGGCGAGATCGACCTCATCACGGGGACCTTCTCGAAGAGCTTCGCCTCGCTCGGCGGCTTCGTCGTCGGCTCGGACGAGGTCATGGAGTACATCCGCCACTCGGCGAGCACCCACATCTTCAGCGCCTCGATGCCGGCGGCCAACGTGGCGACCGTCCTCGCCTGCCTCGACATCTTGACCGAAGAGCCCGAGCGTCTCGACCGCCTCGACGCCATCTCGACCTACATGCGCGACGGCTTCCGCAACCTCGGCTTCAACGTGTGGACGAGCCAGACGCCGATCATCCCGGTCGTCGTGGGCGACATGATCACGTGCTTCCAGTTCTGGAAAGACCTCCTGGAAGAGGGCGTCTTCGTCAACGCCGTCGTCCCGCCGGCCGTCCCGAAGGGGCAATCGCTGATGCGGACGAGCTACATGGCGACCCACACCGACGAGGAGCTCGACTTCATCCTCGACGCCTTCGAGCGCGTCGGCCGCCGCCACGGCGTGATCGGGAAAAACGGCCAGCCCGGCCCGAACGGCCACGCCACCAACGGGCAGGGCCATTCGGTGACTGGGTGACTCGCCGATTGGTGATTTTCGGGGGCCGATGAGCGACTACGAGCAGCAGGCGGAGGCGCTCCGGCAACGCACGAAGGCATTCGCCGTGCGCGTCGTCCGGCTGTTCCGAACGCTCCCGAAAACGGATGGAGCTCGCGTCATGGGCAGGCAACTGCTTCGGTCCGCCACGTCGGTAGCAGCTAACTACCGCGCCGTCTGCCGCGCCCGCTCCCGGGCTGCCTTCGTCGCAAAGCTAGACATCGTCGTAGAAGAAGCCGACGAGTCTGTGCTCTGGCTTGAGTTGTTGGGCGAAACGGAGACGGTGTCTGCCAGCCGGCTGAACGACCTGCTGAACGAGGCCACCGAACTGACCAAAATCTTCGCCGCCGCTCGCCGAACGTCGCGCTCCCGATGACCTTGCCTGTCAATCAGCCAATCAGCCAATCAGCCAGTCAGCGAATAGTCGTCCGGCGCGTCGCCTCGGGCAAAGACAAGAGCCGGTTCATCGACTTCCCGTACCGGCACTACGCCGACCATCCGGTCTGGGTCGCGCCGCTGCGGATGGATCAGGCGAAGGTGCTGAACCCGAAGAAAAACCCATTCTTCGAGCACGGCGAGATCGAACTCTTCCTGGCCGAGAACGAGCGCGGCGACACTGTCGGCCGCGTCGCGGCGATCCGCAACGGGATGCACCTCCAGAAGTACGACGACGGCAACGGCTTCTTCGGCTTCTTCGAGTGCGCCGAGGACTACGGCGTGGCCGAGGCCCTCCTCGACGCCGCGACCGCCTGGCTCCGCGCGCGCGGTCTGACCGGCGTGCGCGGCCCGACGAGCCCGTCGATGAACGACACCTCGGGCCTGCTCGTCGAGGGGTTCGACCGCGAGCCGGCGATTCTGATGCCCTACAACCCGCCGTACTACGTCGACTTCCTTGAGCGCTACGGGTTCGAGCGCGCGATGACGATGTGGGCGTACTACGTCCACGAGGCCTACGTCCACAAGGACAAGCTCCGGCGCGGGGCCGAGGTCGTCCTTCGCCGCAACCCTGGGCTCCGCCTTCGCACGCTCGACACGGGCCGGTTCTGGGACGACGCGGCCGCCGTGCTCCGCATCTACAACGAGGCGTGGTCGAGCAACTGGGGCCACGTCCCGATGACCGAGCGCGAGTTCGAGCACCTCGCCAAAGACCTCAGGAAGGTCATCGAGCCCGAGCTGGTGTTCCTCCTCGAAAAAGAAGGAGACCCCGTCGCCTTCTCGATCTCGATCCCCAACCTGAACCAGGCGCTCAGGCACGTCCCGGACGGCCGCCTCTTCCCGCTCGGCCTGCCCACGCTGCTGGCGCGCGCCAAGCTCGGCGGGGTCTACGAAATCCGGCTCCCGCTCCTGGGCGTGCTCCCTGAGTTTCACGGGCGCGGGTTCGACGCCGTGCTCATCGACGCCACCATCCAGGACGGCCTCGCCCGGGGCTACGACGCCTGCGAGATGAGCTGGGTGCTCGACGTGAACGCGCCGCTCGTCAACGCGCTGGGCAAGCTCGGGGCCGTGCGCGACAAGGAGTACGCGATGATGGAGATGTCTATCGGAGGACTGGAAGATCGAGGGACCGGAGGATTGTGATGTCGCCCTCTCGCGCTCCCAATGCCCCGATCTCTCAGTCCCTCCTTCCCCCGATGGCACCTCGCTTCGTCTACTTCGACCTCGACGACACGCTCCTCGACCACCGGGCCGCCGAGCGGGCCGCCCTCGCCGACTGCTGCTCCGCGTTTCCTGCCCTCGCCGGGCGCGACGTGGCTGAGGTGCAGGCGACCTACCACGCGGGCAACGTCCCGCTCTGGAAGCAGTACGGCGCAGGCGAGATCGGGCGCGAGGACGTGCAGCGGCTCCGCTTCGAGCGGCTCTGCGCTGCCCTCGACCTGGATCTCGACCCCGCCGTGCTCGGCGCGGCCTACCTCGACCGCTACGCGGCCCACTGGCGGTGGATACCGGGAGCCGAGGCCGCGTTCCACGCCATCGCCGACCGCTACCCCGTCGGCCTGCTCACCAACGGGTTCGCCGAGCAGCAGCACGGCAAGCTGGACCGCTTCCCGGTGCTGCGCGAGCGGGCACAGGCCGTCGTTATCAGCGAGGAGGTCGGGGTGATGAAGCCGCACCCGGCGATCTTCGCGCACGCCACCGACCTCGCGGGGGTCGCGCAGAGCGAGGTGCTCTACGTCGGCGACTCGCTGCACTCGGATGTCGAGGGCGGGCGCGCCGCCGGGTGGCAGGTCGCGTGGTTCCGGGGCGCCGAGGGCCACGACGGCGTCTTCGCCTTCGCCGAGTGGACCGCGCTGACCCGGGCGCTCGGTGCCGCCTCATAGGGGTTTGATTAATCGAACCCCTACAGCCCGAGTTGCTGGAAGAAGATGGCGAGCGCGTCGGGGTAGACGAGGATCGTCAGCAGGACCCCGCCGAGCGCGCCGCCGAGGTGCGCCTCGTGCGCGATCCGCCCGCCGCCCTGCTGCGAGGCGTAGATCGACCCGACGACGTAGAGCACGGCGAACAGGATGGCCGGCATTGGAATCGCAAGGAAGACGTAGATCAGCTCCAGCGGCGCGAAGAGGCAGAACGCGAACAGCACGCCGGAGATCGCCCCCGACGCGCCGACGGCCGAGTAGGCGGGGTTGTTCTTGTGCTTGGCGAGCGTCATCAGGTTCGCCGCGATCTCGGAGCCGAAGTAGATCGCCAGAAACCGCGCCGGGCCGAGCAGCCCCTCGATCAGCGGCCCGAAGAAGAACAGCGTGATCATGTTGAAGGCGAGGTGGGCGAGCCCGGCGTGGACGAACCCCGCCGTGAGCATCCGCGCGTACTCGCCCTGGAGAAAGCGGACCGGCTTGAACGCCCACCGGTCCAGCACCTGGGGGTCCACGAAGAAGGTGTGGACCGCGACGAGCACGTTGAGGGCGAGCAGGATGAAGGTGACCGGCGTTTCGAAGAGCATGGGGGCGAGCTGGAGATCGCGCATCGGGAGTCGGTGTAACTTACCACTCCGCCGCGTTCGTCTCCCTCGCCGCCCTCGCCATGCCCCGCCCGTCCCGCGCCCTGGCCCTCGCGCTCTTCGCTACTGCCGCCCTCGCCGCCTGCGCCACCGAGGACGCGCCGCCGGACCCGGCCGCCCTCCTCGTCGGGACGTGGGAGGTGACGGGCGAGGCCGGCACGTTCAACCGCAACGGGCAGCGCTACATCTTCGGCGGGGACGGCGTGCTCCAGATCACGCGCCCCCGCGCCCTCGGCCCGGCCTCGACGATCAACGCGGCCTACGACTTCGTCGACGACTCGACGCTCCAGATCCGCACCGAGTTCGACGCCGAGCAGCTCCGCCCGACCGTGCGCACGGACTCGCTCCTGCTCCGCCCCCTCGGGACCGGCGACCCGCTTCTGCTCGTGCGGGTCTCCGACGACACGCCCGCCGCGACCCCGGCCCCGGTCGCCCTGCCGGTCGACTCGGTCTACTCGCCGCCGCCGGACGCGCCGCTCGACGAGCTGCCGCCCGCCCAGGAGCCCGCGCCATGACGTGTCGCACGGCCTGCCTCCTCGCCGCTCTCACGCTCGCCGCGTGCGCCGAGCCCGCCGAGCCGGACCCGGTCGTCGAAGCCGACACCGGAGCCGTGGCCCCTGCCGAGCCGGCGGTCGTGATCGAGGGGGCCGACGAGATCCTCGGCGAGTGGGTCATCACCGAGCAGACCGGGGCCGCGCCCGAGGGCCTGTACTTCGTCACGCTCGGGCGCGACGGCAGCTACCTCATCCGCAACGAGGCTGGGACGACGAAGCGCGCCACCTTCCGCCTCGACGGCGAGGGCATGATCGCCGTCACCGACAGCGCGGGCACCCACCGCTTCGCCTACGACGTGGAGGGCGACCTGCTGACCCTGTCCGTCCTCGGGGCCGAGACGCGGACCGTGATGGAGCGGCGCAGCGCGAACTTCTAGCCCCCGAGCGCGCGGCGCAGCCAGCGGCTCAGGTAGGCGGTCTCGCCCGGCACGAGCGGCAGCGCCCCGACGCCGATCCGCCCGATGGCCGTCCACAGTCGGCTCTCGCCGAATGCCTCGCCCCCGGCACCGGGAAAGAGCGCGACGGCTTCGTCGATGGTCCGCTCGGCCCGCCCTGCCTGCGTCTCGACAATCGCGTCGCGGTAGCGGTGGAGGTCGCCGAGGGCGTCTTCGGGCGGACCCGCCGCGCCGTAGCGGCGGGCATAGGCCGGGCTGTCGTCGCGGCGGTACTTGGCGTCGAGCACGAAGCGCCGAGGGCGTCCGCCGTCCTCGACGGTCATCAGGATGTCAGGCCGCTGCGCCATCAGACCCGTCCGGCCGGAGAAGTGCGGGTTGTAGGCGAGCCGCACCCGCCGCCCGCCCTGCTCGAACGCGACGCCGTGCCCCCGCCCGCGCCGCAGCAGGAACCGGATGCCCCGGTGCTCGGCCTGGAAGAAGGCCGACGGCGGGACGGGCTGCCCGAGCACGTCGGCCACGGCCTGGACGAGCGTGAGGTAGGTCCACAGTTCGTAGAGCAGGTGGAGGTTTTTGGTCGCGTGCGGCACGGGCCCGGCGGCGAGGGCGAGGCTGAGGTCGAGCACCCGGCAGGCGGCGTGGGCCTCGGCGTAGCCCGGCGCGGCGACGAGTCGCTGCGTCGGTGCAGGCACCGGGCCGGGCGAGGCTGCCACGAGCGGGGCGAGGCTGAGCATCCGGGCGAGGCGGGTCTCGGCCTCGTCAAGGTCGGCGAGGACGCGGCGGCGGCGGGCCGAGAGCGGGCGGGCCGCTTCGGCCGCCTGCAGCGCGGTGAGGGTGCGGCGCGCGGCCACGAGGCGGGCGCGGAGCCAGCGGTGCTCGGTCGTGTCGAGCGTCGCGAGGGCGCGGCGGGTCGGCAGGACGGAGCGCACGGGCCTCCCGGTTCGGAACCGCTCTACGGCCCCGCTCCCCTGCCCCTGGCGGACGGCGCGCAGCACGGACGGCCCCGCCCGCTGCACCTGCTCCACGCGGACCGGCCGCGCCTCGCGCCGCAGGTCCCGGTGCGGACGCGCCGCGACCTGGCCGAGCGCCTGTTCGAGGCCGGGCAAGGTGCGCCGCAGCAGCGTCAGCCACGTCGCGCGGCGCGGCGGCACAGCAGCTTCGATGGAAAAGGCCTGCGTCGCCCGGAGGTACTCGAAGGCCAGCCCGGCGAGGGCCTCGTCGATCTCGGTCCGCATCTGCTCCATCGCCCGGTGCGATACCTTCGTCGGGACTACGTCCAGCTCGAAGGCGACCTCGTCCTCGCCGCCCACCGTCACCATGAACCGGCTCCGCCCCACCTGCCCGCCGAAGTCGACCGGCCCGGCGACCACGCGCCCGTCGTCGTCCTCGGCCAGCCGCCCCACGATCACCGGGTCCCGGTGCCGGACCTGTACCGGTTCGCCGCAGCGGCTCGTCACGAACAGGCGGTACGGCGTCTGCTCCGCCAGCCGGAGCATGGGCTCGCCCTCAGCGCGCAGCGCGGCTCCCTCGCGGAGCCCACGCAAGGCAAAGCAGCCGGGCGGCGCGGCCGGGTCCGGCGGCGCGGGCGGCCCGCTCCACGTCAGCCGGAGGCGGTCGGTCGTGATCGTAAACAGGGATGGCATACGGTCGAATATCCGACACGGCGGCGCACCCCGGCGGCGTTTGCAGCGTGCCCACCCCTCGGACTACCTTGGCCCCCCTGATGCCTGATTCGCCCGATCCCGCTCTGCTCCGCCTACGCCTCGACGACGGCCGCCCCGTCGTTCTCCGACCCGTGCAGCCTAGCGACGCACCACTTCTGAAAAGGGGGCTCGACCGGCTCTCCGACGCGTCCCGCCTGACGCGGTTCTTCTCGCCCCTCGACCACCTCAGCGAGCAGCAGCTCGACTACCTCACCGACGTCGACCAGCGCACCCACGTCGCCTGGGGAGCGCTCGACCTGTCCGGGGACGAGCCGGTCGGGCTCGGCATCGGCCGGTTCGTGCAGCTACCGCAGGAGCCAGGCGTCGCCGAAGTCGCTCTGACCGTCGCTGACGAGGCGCAGCGGCACGGCTTGGGGAGCCGGCTTCTCGCGGTCCTCTTTCACCAGGCGCGGTGCCGCAGGATCGCGACGTTCCGCGCCGTCCTGATGGCGCAGAACCGGCCGCTCGCCCGGTACGCCCAGATGATCGGTGGCACGGCCGGTTTCGACGAAGGCGAGACCACGGTCGACCTCCCCGTCGCGGCAACCGCGGGCGACCTCCCCGAGACGCCGGAGGCTACCGCGTTCGGCCGCGTCCTCGAGGAGGTCGAGGCCGCCTTCGCGGGGCAGGGCTTCGGAGACTGTTGAGATTTCGAATGTGAAGGCGAGAGCGAGCGAAAACTGAACCCGCCGAGGCGCAGGCGGAGCCCGATGCCATGCATCGGGTGACGAGCGCAACGACGCTGGGGCGGTTTGTGGCCGCTCGTAGCCCGCGAGCGTGAATCCTCAGCAGGCTCTTACTCCCAGAACGACGCAAACCCGTCCGCCTGGAGCCGGTTCGCCATGAGCGCGAGGCGGGCGGCAGTACGCGGGTAGCGGGCTTCGGCGAGGGCGGACGCGCGGCCGGCCCGATCCCACGCGTCCACAACCTCGCGGGCGTCGTCTTCCGAGACGAGCGAGGTGCCGTCGGTGGCCCAGCCGAGGAGGGCGAAGAGCGCGCGGCGGACGCTCCGGCTCCCGCCTGCGATGCGCGGCAGGAGCTTCAGGAACAGGGCGAGGTCGAGCGGGGCGACGGGCTCGCCGTCGCGGGTGCGGAAGGCACCGGGCGTCTCGGCGGCGTGGAGGACGAAGAGAGCGGCCTCGTCGCGGAGCCGGTACCCCAGCCCGAGGCCGGCAGGCGCGAGGAGCGCGTCGGCCTCGGCGAGCACGCCGACCACGCGCTCGACGCGCTGCCGCTCCGGCTTCGAAAGCGCGCCGAGGCCGCCGAGCGTGACCGCGCGCGGCCACCACGCCGCCACCGGCCAGGGGTCGGAGGTTGGCGGCTGTGCTTGGGCAGCGTGCCAGGTGCCGAGATCGACGTCCGACAGTTCCAGCGTGAACGCCCGGTCCAGCACCTTGCGGCTGAACCCGAACGCGCTCTCGTCCATGTTCACCGTCCCCACGAGGCCGAGGTTGGCCGGGAGGCGCACGTCCGACGCAGCCGTGAGCGGGGCGCTCTCAAACCCACCGCCGGGAGCCGGCTGCCGCCCCTCGATCCGGCTGAGGACTTCGGCGAGGTAGTGCTCCGGGCGGGCGAGGTTCATCTCGTCGAGCACGGCGACGGCGTAGCGGTCCGGGCGCTCGGCCGCGGCGCGGGCGGCGGCGAGGAGGACGCCCGGCCGGAATGCGCCTGGGAGATCGGTGTAGCCCAGGACCTCGGCGCTGTCGGTCCAGTCAGGGCGGACCGGGAGGAGTCGCGTATGCCCGCCCGTCGCCTCAGCCACGAGGACCGGTAGGCGGCTCTTCCCGACCCCGGTGACGCCGGCGAGGAGGACGAACGGCTTCGTCCTGAGCGCCGTCACGTACGCCGCGACGTGCCACGGCTGGTAGACGAACCCCCGCGCCTCGACGGCGCCCGTCAGCCGGTCGAGGGCAGCGGCGCGGTCCCACGACGCAAGCGGCGGGGCCTCATAGCGGTCTGGAGCCTCGCGGACGACCGTAGGCGTGGCCTCGGGCTCCGCGCCCTGCGCGTGCCGCAGGCGCTCGTACGCCGTCATCACCGCCTCGAAGTCCGTCCCTTCGCGGGCGCGGACGAGGAACTCCAGCACCTTGCCGTCGACCGGCGGGAGCGGGTGGACCACGCGCTGCGCCACCGCCCGGAACTGCCGGTCCGGGTCGCCGAGGTGGGCGTACTCGTCGAGCACCGTGAGCTTGCCTGCGAAGGCTTCGTAGGAGACCCGGACCTCCTCGTTGAGCGCCGCGAGGGGGCGGACGCGCAGGCGGTGCGGGTAGGTCCCGCCGGAGACGAGGGCCGTCGCGTCCTCGAACGCCGCGCTCGTCGCCTCGAACAGCCCGGCTACGGCGCGCTGCCGCGAGAGGTAGGCCACGATGCGGTCGCCTGGGCGCACCTCCTGCATCGCCTTGCGCCCGACGCGTCGCACGGCGAAGGTGCTCGTGCGGACGAACGTCGGGTAGTGCTCGGGGCGGACGGACCAGATCCAGTAGCGCATGCGCCAACATACTCCTGTGGCGCTAGACGGATGCGCCGCTGGTCCTGGACACACGCCGCTGCTGCCTCTATCTTACCGGTCTCTCTCACCTATCCCCGGTCTTGCCATGCCCTTACCGACTCGCTTCCTGGCACTCGCCTGCTTCGGCCTCGCCCTCGCCCTCTCGGCCTGCGGCGACGCCTTCTCGCCCGAGGAGACGGCCCCCGAGGGCCTGTTCGACGACAGCCCGCTCCTCCCTGCCCTCTCGGCAGCCGATGCCGGCGACTGGCAGTGGATCCCCACCGACGGGATGCAGTGCCGCGACGGCTCGGACACCGGCTTCGGGCTCCGCCGCGCCGCCGGCTCGCGCGACCTCCTGATCTACCTCGAAGGCGGCGGCGCGTGCTTCGACTTTCTCACCTGCCTCCTCAACCCGCGCCGCTTCAGCGAGGCCGACTTCGACGCCCGCGTCGCGGAGGTCGGCGAGAGCGGCGCGTTCTCCTCCACGGCCGCCGCCAACCCGTTCCTCGGCTGGAACGTGCTCTACGTGCCCTACTGCACGGGCGACGTCCACAGCGGCGACGCCACCGGTGTCCGCGTCCCCGGCGTCGGCCGCCAGGACTTCGTCGGCCTCCGCAACATGGAGGCGATGCTGAACGTCATCGACGGCCCGGCCCGGCAGGCCGACCAGGTCGTGCTCTCGGGCAGCAGCGCCGGCGGCTTCGGCACCGTCGGGACCTACGGCCTCGTCTCGGACCGCCTCGCGCCGGCACCCGTAGACCTCCTCAACGACTCCGGCCCCTCGGTGGAGGACGACGCCGTCTTCCCGCCCAGCCTCCAGCAGACCTGGCGCGACCTCTGGGCGCTCGACGCGTCGATCCCCGCCGGCTGCCCGGACGCGATCTGCTCGCAGCCCGACGGCGACGGGCTGGAGGCCGTCCTGCCGTACTACGCGATCACCAACCCGGACCGCAACTTTGGCCTGTTCACCTACGACCGGGACCTCGTCATCCGCTCCTTCTTCGGCGGGCCGAGCGGGCCGGCGTTCGAGAACAGCCTGTTCGACCTCCGCCCGGTTCTCCCGGCCAACGCAGGGACCTACTTCGTCCCCGGCAGCGACCACACGTTCCTGCTCGGCGACGCGTTTTACAACACGACTGTCGAGGGCGTGCCGCTCACGAGCTGGGTGGCGAACCTGGTGAACGGCCAGGCGACAGATCTCCCGGCCGCGCAGTCCCTCATGGTCGCCCAGGGCAGGTAGTCTGCCGGCGAGGAGACCGAGCTACGGGGGAGGCTGCCGCGCAGGGTGCGGGGCCTCCCCTTTTCCTCGGGCCAGGTCCGGGCGTAGTTTGGGCGCTTCTCCCACCAGACCATCCTCTTTTCGATGACCCGTTTTCCCTTCCGTGCCGCCGTGCTCTGCCTCGGCGCGCTCCTCCTCGCCCTCCCGGCTTGCGACAGCGACGACCCTGACGGGGACGACCTCGGTGACACCTCTGCGCTCGACGAGGCGCAGGCCAACCCCGGCCAGTGGTTCTTCGTCGAGACCGAGGGCGCGCAGTGCCGCGACGGCTCCCCGACCGGCTTCGGCGTCCGCTTCCAGGAGGGCTCCGACGACCTCGTGATCTACCTCGAAGGCGGCGGCGCGTGCTTCAGCCCCGAGACGTGCTCGGTCAACCCGGCGGCCTTCGGCGAGGCCGAGTTCGTGAACCCCGTCACCGGGTTCGTCGCGACCGGCGGCAACCTCGGCCTCTTCAACGCCGACGATCCCAGCAACCCCATCGGCGACTGGAACGCGGTCTACGTGCCCTACTGCACCGGCGACGTCCACGGTGGCAGCGCGCCCGACGCGCTCGTCCTCGGGGTCGACGGCCTGCAGCAGTTCGTCGGGCACCGGAACATCGAGGCCTACCTCGCGCTCCTGCGCCCGGCCTTCGCCGACGTGGACGAGGTGCTGCTCACCGGCTCCAGCGCCGGCGGCTTCGGCTCGCTCGTCAACTTCGCCGCCGTCGCCGACGCCTTCGACGGGGCCAGCCTCACGCTCCTGGACGACTCCGGCCCGATCCTCTTCAGCGACGCCGTCTTCACTCCCACGCTCGGCGGGGCCTTTGCCCAGCTCTTCAACTTCCCCGCCTCGTTCCCCGACGACGCCGGCGCGCTCTTCCAGCCCGACGGCCTGCAGGGGGTCTACGCCTACTACGACCAGCGCTACCCCGACGCTACGTTCGGCCTGTCATCGTACACCCAGGACCAGACGATCCGCTTCTTCTTCGGGTTCGACCCGCTGACCGGCATGCCGTTCGAGATCACAGGCGAGCAGTTCGAGGCAGCCCTCGAAGAGACCGCGGCGACGATCCCCGACAGTTGGGGCACCTACCTCGCGGCCGGTGCCGACCACACCTTCCTCCGCTTCCCCGACCGCTACCCCGGCCCCTACGCCGACTGGCTCGGCGAGCTGATCGACGGCAACCCGGCCGACGTCGCCGTGGGCGGGACGCCGTAGCACGGCCCCCCTGGCCTGCTGGACCCAGCCCCGCTTTGGCCGCTGCCGGAGCGGGGCTCGTTGTGCCCCGGCGGTGGGGAACGCGCGCTGGCCCCGGCCGCGTATAGCTGACACACTGTTGGCACTCCGGGCCGCTAGGTTTCGGAGTTGCCCTCCTCGCTTCTCCCGTGCGCTATGGCTATCACCAAGATCGACACCCCGTTTCGCCTCGACGCGCCGTTCCGCCCGACCGGCGACCAGCCCGGCGCGATCGCCGAGCTGACCGAGGGCCTCTTCCGCGGCGACCGCTACCAGACCCTCCTCGGGGCCACGGGCACGGGTAAGAGCATCGGCCACGACGACCCGGTGTTTGTGGTCGAGGACGCAGACGGCGAGCGCGTCCCGCGCGTGTGCGCCATCGGTCCGTGGATGGACGCGCTGCTAGAGGACGATGCGGCGGAGGTAGCACGCTGGGGCGATACGGAGGAACTCGACGTGCGAGGCCGGGGGCTGCACACCCAGGCCTTCGACCCGGAGACGGGCGAGGTGCGGCTCTTCCCGGTCCACACACTCATCCGTCACGACGCACCGGCGGCGATGTACGGTCTCCGCACCGCGTGCGGACGCCGGGCGACGCTCACGGGGGACCACAACCTGTGGGTACTCCGAGACGGGCGGCTCACGCTCATCGAGACAGCAGACGCCCGCGCCACCGACTACCTGCCCGTGCCCGAGCAGTTAGAGTCCGGGGGCAGGCGCACGGACCTCGACCTGACCGATCAGCTCGGAGATACGAGCCTGTTCGTTCATGCGCAGGACCAGGTGCTGAGCTTTGTCGGAGACCGGGGGCCCGGGGCTTTCACTGGGCCGTTCGCCGCACTCAGCGGAGGCAACCCTTACACCAAGCTCCACGATATGCGGTCCCCAGAGCCCAGGCACGGCGGGGTAGCGGCTCCCGTGTTTCGGGGCGTGCTCGCAGCGACCGGAGGACTCGGCGGGCGCTGGCGTCCCGCAAGAGCTCAGGTCGGAGCAAACGTGCGCCTCCCGGCTACGCTCGCTCTGACGCCCTCGCTCCTCCGCCTGCTTGGGCTATACATCGCCGAAGGGCACGCTACGGCGTCGTACGTCGTCCTCGCCAGCCGCGACGAGGAGGTCCGGCGGGATGTCGAGGCTACGGTGGACACGCTCGGGCTGCCGGTTCGGGTACGCTCCTCCTCGGACTTCCAGATCGGCGGGCGCGTCTTCGCCGAACTGGCGCGCTCGGCGGGCGGCTCCGGCTCCGCGCAGAAGCACCTGCCGGACTTCTGGCCCTCGCTCTCCGACACCGACCTCGGCACGCTCCTGCGAGGCTACTTCGACGGCGACGGCACGGTCGAGCGCGCCGGGGCGGTCTCGGCGACGACGGCGAGCGAGCAGCTAGCCTCCGACCTCGCCTACGCGCTCCTGCGCTTCGGCATCTGGGCGCGGCTCCGGCGGCGCTTCAAGCGCGCCACCAGCAGCAACCATGCGGGCGGCTGGTACTGGCAGGTCACGGTCTCCGGGCAGGAGGACCTGCGCCGGTTCGCCGAGCACATCGGCTTCGGACTGACACGAAAGCGGGAGGCGCTGAACGCCCATCTCGGTCGCAAGAGCAACACGAACGTGGACGTGGTCCCGATCTGCGGGGCCGATCTCCGCACGCTCCGGCAGACACTCGGCGTGCCCACCCGCGTGCTCGGCGGCTGGGCCGGGGTCTCGCGGAGCGCCGTCCAGCACTGGGAGACCGAACAGCGCCGTCCGTGCCGCACGGTGCTCCGGTGCGCCCTCGACGCGCTGCGCCGCGAGGCCGTGCAGCGCAACGTCGCGGCGAGTTGGTGGGAGCGCTGGCAGCGGCTCCGCGCCCTCTGCGACGTACGCTGGACACCCGTCGAGGCCGTCGAGCCAGTCTCATACCCGCACCCCCACGTCTACGACCTCTCCGTCCCCGGCCCCGAGACCTTCCTCGCCGGGCACGGCGGCCTCTTCGTCCACAACACCTTCAGCCTCTCGAACGTCGTCCAGAACACCGGCAAGCCGACGCTCGTGTTCTCGCACAACAAGACCCTCGCGGCCCAGCTCTACGCCGAGTTCAAGGCGTTCTTCCCGAACAACGCCGTCGAGTTCTTCATCTCGTACTACGACTACTACCAGCCCGAGGCGTACATCGTCTCGAACGACACCTACATCGAGAAGGACTTCGCGATCAACGAGGAGATCGACCGCCTCCGGCTGCGCGCCACCTCGGCCCTCGTCTCGGGGCGCAAAGATGTCATCATCGTTGCGAGCGTGTCGTGCATCTACGGCCTCGGCGACCCGAAGGAGTACAAGGCCCAGGTCGTCCAAGTCCAGCCCGGCACCGTCGTCGACCGCGACGACCTCCTCCGCCAGCTCGTCAACGTCTTCTACAACCGCAACGACGTCGAGTTTGAGCCGGGCGCGTTCCGCGTCCGGGGCGACGTGGTCGAGGTCTTCCCAGCCTACCTCGAAGACGTGGCCTACCGCATCGCGTTCTGGGGCGATGAGGTCGAGACGGTCGCGTCGTTCGACCCGCTGACCGGGCAGGAGACGAGCAAGGAGGACCTCCTGACGATCTACCCGGCCAAGCACTTCGTCACCCCGAAAGACCAACTCGACCGGGCGATTGCGAGCATCGAGGAGGAGCTGCGCTGGCGGCTCGCGGTCCTCCGCAACGAGGGCCTGATGCTGGAGGCGCAGCGCCTGGAGCAGCGGACCATCTTCGACATCGAGATGATCAAGGAGATCGGCTACTGCTCGGGGATCGAGAACTACTCGCGCCACATGGACGGGCGCGAGCCGGGAAGCCGACCGCACTGCCTGCTCGACTACTTCCAGCAGAGCTACGGCAACGACTGGATGCTCGCCATCGACGAGAGCCACGTCACGATCCCGCAGGTGCGCGGGATGTACAACGGCGACCGCGCCCGCAAGCTGAACCTCGTCGAGCACGGCTTCCGCCTCCCCTCCGCGCTCGACAACCGGCCCCTCACGTTCGAGGAGTTCGAGGCCTTCCACAACCACGTCGTCTTCGTCAGCGCCACGCCCGCCGACTACGAACTGGAGCAGAGCGAGGGCATCGTCGTCGAGCAGGTCATCCGCCCGACCGGCATCCTCGACCCCGAAGTCGAGGTCCGCCCCGTGGACGGGCAGATCGACGACCTCCTCGACGAAACCCGCACGCGTGTCGAGCGCAACGAGCGCGTCCTCGTCACCACGCTCACCAAGCGGATGAGCGAGGACCTGACCGACTACCTCGACAGCTTCGGCGTCCGCGTCCGCTACCTCCACTCCGACATCGACGCCCTCGCCCGCGTGGACATCCTGCGCGACCTCCGCCTCGGCGAGTTCGACGTCCTCGTCGGCGTCAACCTCCTCCGCGAAGGCCTCGACCTCCCCGAAGTCTCGCTCGTCGCCATCCTCGACGCCGACAAGGAGGGCTTCCTCCGCTCCGAGCGTTCGCTGATCCAGACGGCGGGCCGGGCGGCGCGCAACGCGAACGCGTCGGTCATCATGTACGCCAACAAGGTGACCGACAGCATGCAGCGGATGATGGACGAGACCGAGCGTCGGCGCGCCCTCCAGGTGGCCTACAACGAGGAGCACGACATCGTCCCGCAGACCGTATCGAAGTCCACCGACCAGATCCGCAAGGGCACCGCGATCGCCGACCACAAGGCGGCGCAGGACGAGAAGCGCGAGGTCCACTACTACGCCGGCCCCGACCAGCTCCCCCGCGTTGCCGACCCCGTCGTGAAGTACCTCACCGACGACCAGAAGCGCGACCTCGTCGCCCAGCTGACGCGCGAGATGGAGACCGCCGCCGAGAACCTGGAGTTCGAGAAAGCCGCCGAGCTCCGCGACTCGATTGCCCAGATCGAGGCCGAGCTCGCGGCGTAGCGTACCTTCTCCCCTGCCCACCGGAGACCCGAGCCATGACCCAGCTACTCAAGCGAGCCATCGAGCGGCTGCACGACCTGCCGCCGGAGGAGCAAGACCGCATCGGACAGCGACTCCTGGACGAACTGCCTGCGGGCAACACGTCGGCTTCCGCCGAGCCGGAGACCCTGGCGGATGCCCTCGCGCCGTACATCGGCACATTCGACAGTAGCGAACACGTACCCGGCGGAGCGCGGATGTCTGAGGACACCGGTCGGAAGTTTGCCGAGGGCATGGCCGAGAAGCGGAAGCAAGGACGGCTGTGATCCTGACGGATGTCCGACTCGTCCTGGATGGCCTTACCCCGATGGACCTCGCGGATACCTCGCTCTGCGCACTCGCGGAGCGCCTAGACCTCCGCCGCGTGTTTACGCTCGACAGTGACTTTCTCGTCTACCGGCTCGGCGATGGGTCTGCCTTCGAGGTCATTCCGTCGTGAAACGCCTCCCCGTCTAGCTCACCACCGGAGCGCGAGGTCGAACGTCGGGAGGAAGCCGGCGTCGTAGAGGTCGAGCGGGACGACGCCCAGGCGGGTCTCGCCGCGGACGGTGCGCCGGACGAGGGTCGTCGGCTCGCGCGTGAGCACGTTGTCCTGGTCGAGCACGTTGCGGACGGCGAGGCTCATCGAAACCACCGCTCCGCCCCACCTGCGCTCCGCCGTGAGGCGAAGGTCGAGCCGGGATAGGGCGGGGAGCCGCTCGTCTTCCATCTGGAAACCGGCGAGCGGGTTGGGTGCGCCGGACGCCAGGGTCCACGACGACGCGAGGCGGAGGCCAGCGACGACCGGCCCGTCAGCAAGGAAGGTGACGCGGGCGAGGCGGTCCCAGTCGGCGGAAAAAGCCTCGCCGCCGTTGAGAAAGGGGTGCTGCAACTCAGCGCGGGCAAGGGCCGCGCTGACGCCGAAACTCCAGGGCCGAACCGGCACCCGGACGAGGGTTTCGAGGCCGTACGCGTTCGCCTCGACATCGGTGAGCCACGGGCGCGTGAGGACCGTACCCTCGTTGAGGCGGCGGGCCGACCGGTCCTCGACGTGAAGCCACTGCCCGCGCGTGCGCTTGGCATATCCCGTGATTTGGGCCGTCGCGGTGCCCGCGCTCGCGCTCAGCGTCACCTCGGCGAGGTCCGCGACCGTGACCGTCTCCCGGGAGTCGGACAGCGTCCACGACGCCGCGCCCGCCACGTCGCCGAGCGTGAGGCGGTGCACGAACTGAGCGCTCCGCCCGAGCGACGCTGCCACGCTGAGCCTGGGCGCGAGGTCGAACTGCGTGCGGAGGCGGGGGCTGAAACGCACGCCGCCCTCCGAATAGAGGTGCACTCGGAATCCCACGTCGAGGTCTAGCGCGGAAGCGGCCCGTCCGGCCCAGCCTGCGTGGAGGTCGAGGCGCGCTGCCGTCTGCTCGGTCGCAAACGTGGGAAGCGAAGCGGCCTGCTCCTCATAGCGCTGGCGGTAGGCGTGGAAGCTGTAGCCGCCGGAGGCTACGCCGTCGCCGAGCACGGCGTCGAGGCGCTGCGCAGCGACGGCTTCGGCGAGGCGGTTGTCGTACCCGAGCGTGTCGATGCGCACCGTCGGCACCTGCCGGATGGTCGTGTTGAAGCTGAAGTCGTCCTGGGCGAAGCGGGCGTCGTAGGTGCTGCCGCCGAGGCGGGTGGTGAGGACGAGTCGGGGCGAGAGCGGCCGCTGATCGAGGAGGCTGGCGGCGCGGCTGCCCCAGCGGTTCTGCGTCGCCACGGGCTGCTGATTGAGGTCGCCCTCGCTCTCACCCCGGAGCAGGCGGAGAGCGCCGAGGTCCGTGTCGTCCCCACCGGCGTAGACCGTCAGGGCGGTCCGCCCGCCGCCGGGCCGCTCATCGGCCGCGCCGGCGTGGAGGTCCCAGAACGACGCGCTCGTCTCCTGCACGTCGGTCACGCGGTCGGTCACCTCCGCCGCCGCCCTCGGGAGCGGACTCGTCCGCCGCGCCGCCCCCAGCCCCTGCTCCACGAGCGCGTCGCTCACCCCGAGCCCGATGCCAAGCCGCGAGGTGCGACCGCCGACGAGCACGGTCGTCCGTCCGGGCCGGACCGGGGCGGCGACGGCCCCTCGGGCGGCGAGGCTCGACACCCCGACCTCGGCGGTGGGGCGGCGCGGCGAGCCGGTCGCGGTGACATACTCGACCGCTCCGCCAGGGGCGACCGCGACGCGGGCCGGGGCTACGCCGACGTAGAGCGCCACGGCGCGGAGCGCGTCGCCGTTGAAGGCGTCCACGAGGCCGAACAGGTGGCGCGGGTTGTAGACCGGGACCCCGTCGAGGCGGACCTCGAAGGCGTCGCTCGGGCTACCCCGGACGACGGGCCCGTCCTCGAATGCCGCCGACGGCGCGACGGACGGCAGCACGTCGAGCGCGCGGAGCCCCCCGCCCTCACCGATAGCGTCGTAGCGGCCGGGCTGGAGCCGCGCCGCCCAGGCCGTATCGACTGCCGCCGAGAACAGCAGGCCATCCACCACGACCGCCGGCACCGCCGACGCCTCGGGCCGCAGCCGGAACGCGAGCGCCTCGCCCTGCGGCGCGGCCGTCTGCGCGTCGTACCCGACGAACGAGGCCGTCAGCGGGACAGATGAGGCCGAGGGCAGGGTCAGCACGAACCGTCCCGACTCGTCGGCGACGACGCCGCGCTGCCCGTCGTTCCACGTCACGGTCGCGTACGGCAGCGGCTCGCCGGTTTCCGCATCGAGCACACGCCCGCGTACGATGCGGGTTTCCCCGACCGGCTTCGGTCCGGCGGGCACGAGCAAGATGCGCTGCCGCTCGTAGTCGGCTTCGACGCCGATACCGTCCGGCGCGAGGACCTGCCCAAGCGTGTCGGGCAGCGAGGCTGCGTCGGTGCGCAGATCGACGGTGCGGCCTGCCACGAGCGCGTCGGAGTAGAGGAAACGCCACGGCGTGCGGCGCTCCACGTCCTCGATCACGTCGCGCAGCGCCTCGCTGTCGTAGACGAGCGGCTGGGCCTGCACGGCCCCGGCCAGCAGGAAGAGGCCAAGCGCGAGGCGTCGTCTCATGGCCGGACGAAGCGGTAGCCATCACCATCGGCCTCGAACCCTCCGCCGAGGATGCGGCCCAAGTCGCCGAGCGCTTGGCGCACGTCGTCCAGTCTGATCACGCCCGAGACCGTCTCGTCGGCTGCGGCCCCCACGGCCACGCGCACGTCGAAGTGCTGGCCGATCTCGTCCGCCACGCGCTGCACCCGCTCGCGCTCGAACGCCACCTCGCCGCGCTGCCAGTCGAGGTAGGTCTCCGCGCTCGGCGCTTCGACGCGTGCCACGCCTGCCGAACTCGCCGCCGCGGCCCCGCCCGCGCCGAGGACGACCTCCGCCGAGGCTCCCTCGACGGCCACGCGGCCTTCCTCGACGAACACGGCGGTCTCCCCGCCCCAGGTGCTCACGTCGAACCGGGTGCCGAGGACGCGGACCGTCCCCGGCCCAGCCTCGACGGTGAACGGACGGTCAGGGTCCGAGGTGACTGCAAAGAAGGCCTGCCCGTCGAGCCCGTAGGCGCGCTCGCCGTGGTGGACGAGGCGGCTGTTCGGGCGCAGCGTGACGGTCGAGCCGTCGGGCGCGTCCCACGTCACCGTCTCGGCCACGGCGACTGCCACGAGGTCAGGCTGCTGGGTCGTCCATACCGCTACGCCGAAGGCGAGCAGGACGAGAGCGGCAGCAGCCCATCGCACCACCGGCCGCTGCACGAGCCGGAGCGGGGGCCGCGCCGCCCGAGGGGCTGGCCCCATCTGTGCTTCGATCCCTGCCCACAGGCGCTCGCTCGTCCCAGCCTCGACCGAGGGCGCTGCCGGCCGGGCAGATTCGAGCGCGTGGCGCAGGGCGTCCGACCCGTCCGACGCCTCGCCCGCGTCGAGTTGGCGAGCGAGGCGAAGGTCGCGGTCGTCGGGAGGCAAGGTAGACACGGGGACAAGATAGGCCCTGCGCATCCGGCCCGGCCTGGACCGGATGCGCGAGCGGCTACGGGGTGAACTCGAGTGCGCCGTCGCCGAGCGAGACGCGGTAGAGGCCCCGGATGCCGATGATGCGGAGCAGCCCGAAGCCGCTGTTTTCGAGCTCGATGGTGCCCTCGACGGTCCGCGTCACGATTGCACCGTTGCGCTCGATCTCCATCTCGACCGTGTAGGACAGTGTCCCGACAGCAGCCATACCCAGCCCGTCGTCGCCTTCGCGGAGTTCAATTCCTTCGCCGCTCAGCTCGGCCGAGAATGTGCGTGTGCCGGAGCCGCCGGGGCCGGTCTGCGCGTGGATACCGCTGCGCTGCTGGCGGCCCGAGAGGATGGCAGGCGTCGTGTTGTCGGCGAGGCCGGAGAGCGTCCACGCGCCGTCCTGCTCGAACATGGACGTGCGGCTAAACTCGCCACGGCCGAACTGCCCCTCGCCCTCGCGGGTCCCGCCGAAGGCAACGGAGTCCACCGTGTCCCACTCCTCGACCGGACGGGCGACGAAGCCGCCGTCGGCGTCGCGGTACTGGTAGGTGAGTTGGGCGCTGTAGCTGCGCTGGGCCGTGCCGGTATCGACGCTGCACTCGTAGGTGACGAGGTGCGTACCGGTGACCTCGTCGTAGGTCAGCACGTAGTCTCCGTTGCGGCACCGCAGGTGGCTGCCGCGCCGGTCGCGGTGCCCGCCCAAAGCCTGGGGACCGCTCGCCATGCTGTCGTCTTCGAGCGCGGCGGTGAGGTCAGCGGTGGAGGCGAAGAAGCCACCGGCGTCCTCGGCGAGGGCTTCGGCGACGATCGCGGCGGCCTCGTCGGCCTCTGCTGCGGTCAGGTCCGCCGTGCTGTCGTCGACGGTGGCGTCGCACGCTGCGAGGAGAAACGCCATCCCGAGAGCGAGGACCGGCAGGCGGAAAAGAGAGAATCGAGTCATGGTTCGTATGGGTTTGGACGAATGAGGAACTGCAGGCGACGGGTCGCGCCGTCAGGGTTCCTACACCGTGCGCCCCACCGATCCCCTATTCATCCCTTACTTTTTCTCCTAGTCCTCCAGAAAGGGCGCAAGGTGGGTCCGAATCGCTTTCAGCGCGTGCGCCATCTGGTGCTCGACGGTCCGGGGGCTGACGTCCATCACCTCGGCGGCCTCGCGGTGCGAGAGGCCGTCGAAGAAGCAGAGCCCGAACGTCTCGCGGCGGCGCTCCGGCAGCGCGGCGACGGCGTCGGCGAGCGCGCGGCGGAGGTCGGCGAGCGCCGCTGGGTCGCCCGCGCCTTCGCCGGGCAGGTCGAGGTCCGGCAGCGCCTCGGTCCGCCCCGTGTCGCGGAGGTGGTTCAGCCCGCGCGTCAGCCCGATGCGGAAGAGCAGCCCCCGCAGCGACTGCGCCGGGTCGATGCGGTCGCGGTGCTCCCAGAGCCAGAGGTAGGCGTTCTGCGCCACGTCCTCGGCTGCCGCCACGTCCAGCCCGCGCCGCCGAAGCGCCCGGAGCAGGTCCGCGTGGGTCCGGTCGAAGAAGCGGCGGAAGGCGTCGGCGTCGCCCCGGCGGATCCGCTGAGCCAGCGCCCGGTCTTCGTCCTCGGACGGCCGGGCGCGGCCCGCCTGGGCCAGCATCAGGACGAGCCACACGGCGAGAGTCGAGGGGCCGGACGCAATCATGCGGCGAAGATACTCCTCGACGCTGCCGCCTCCGGGGCAAGCGCAGCCTCACCTGCGAAGCTCCTGCTTGAGGCGTTCGAGTTGGGGCAGCTTGATCCCATGCCGAAGCGCGGCGCGGAGGACGAAGGCGCGGAGCACCTGGTCGGGCGCGGGGAGGGTGTAGAGCGGGCGGCGAAGGATCTTCAGCGCCGACCGGAGCAGGAGCGGGAGCACGCGCCACCGCACGAGGACGAACCCGAGCAGCCCGGCTACGACGGCACCCAGCCGCCCCTCGGCCCCGAGCCAGCTCAGCACGGCTACGTAGAGCACGGCCTGCACGAGCGGCTTCTCCAAAACCCGGAAGGCCGACACCAACCGCCGGCTCACCACCGACGGCCCGAGCGTCTCCCACCCGAGGTAGACCGTCAGCGCCGCGAACGCGGCTCCGACCGGCGGCGCGACGAGCAGCAGCAGCGCCAGCGACCAGAGCGCGAGCGTCTGCCCCGAGCGCAGCCACACCTCGGCCCGGTCCACGAGCGTAGCCAGCGGCACGGCCTCCAGCACCGGCCCCGCGTAGCCTTCGAGGAGCGCACGCGTCGTGTGGAAGTGCACGCCCGAGGCCGTCATGATCCCGCTGGGCGTGTCGAGAAACGGAGGGTGCTCGTCGGCCTGTTTCATTCTAGCGAGGGTTCGAGCGTGAGGTCCGGCCCGAGGCGGAACCGGAAGCGCGGGGCCTCCAGCCCGGCGGCCCGGAGTGGCGGCCTCAGCATCGCCTCGAGCGCCTTCGAGGTGTTGACGGCCGGCTGGACGGAGTCCGCGAGGTGCTGCTCGGCCTGGCGCAGCAGCAGCGCCTCGACGTCGCGCAGCGCCTCGGCCTCGAGCTGGCGGCCGGCCCCGCCGCGCAGCACGCCCTCCTCGCTCTCGACCCGCAACCCGGCGAGGTCGGTGTCGACGGCGACGACGCGCAGCGGGGGCAGGGTCACCTCCACGAGTCCGCTTGGGTAGACCTCGATCATGTCCGGCGTGAGGGCGCGCACGTCGAACCCGTAGAGCGCCTCGCCGGTGGCCTCCACGCGCGCCTCAGCGTCGAGGACGTTTACGCCGGGGAGGTCCAGCCACGCCGGGAGCCACGAGAACTGGCCGAGGTTGCGGATCTCGCGCCGCGCCGCGATCCCCACGCGCCCCGTGACGAGGTCCGAGGCCGGCGCTTCCGACTGGATCGTCGTCACGACCGCGTCCCGGACGCCCTCGACGGACCACCGAGGCCGCGCCAGCCACACCGTGAGCGCGAGCGCCGCCCCGACGAGGAGCAGCGCGAGGACGGGCAGCAGGCGGCGGGACTGTGGCATGGCGACGTGCAAGGGTCGAGCGACGAGTCGAGGTCCAAAGGTCCAGCGTGGACAACGTTCCCGGCGCGTCTGTTCGTCGCTCGGCGCTCGCGGCTCGCCGCGTCTACCATCCCATCAGCACAAGCGCCACGACGGCCAGCCCCAGGCCGAGGCGGTTCGCCCCAGACACCCGCTCGCCCCAGACGAGCACGCCGAGGAAGGCGGCCCCGATGACGATGGCGATGTTGTTGACCGGAAAGACGAACGGCCCCGAGAGCCTGGCGATGGCTTGCAGCAGGAACTCGACCGAGGCGTAGTTGGCGAGTCCCAGCAGGCCTCCCCACCCGACCGCCGCTGCGCGTGGCCAGACGCCCTCCCGCACCCTCCGCCGCACGACGAGCGTCAGCCCGGTCCCAAACGCCACTCCAAAGACCATCAGCAGAAACAAAGCCCGGCTGTTCGTCGCGGCGAACAGTTCGTCGAACGCCTTGAGCGAGACGTCTACGGTCCCGCCTACCAGGAAAAGCAGACCGAGGACGAGGGCCACCTGCCATCCACCGTGCGCGTCTGCCTCCTGTGACTCGCCGCTGGCGACGTGCGCGGCCGACGCCGGGGCCTCGCGCCGTGCGATCAGGAAAAAGGCCCCACCCGCCACAGCCATCCCGCTGGCCTGGGCTGCGCTCGGTACCTCCCCCCAGATCAGCCATGAGGCCAGGAACGGCAGCGCCACCGCCAGCCGCATCACGCCCGCCGCCAGCGACATGCCCGCCACGCGGATCGCGTACGAGAACAGCACGAACCCACCGATGAAGAGCACGCCGGTCCCGACGCCGAGCGCGAGCAACCCTGAGCTCAGAGCGAGTCCGCCCGCCGCCGTCTCTACCCCCGTCAGCAGCAGACCGCCGGCCAGGGCAGAGGCCACCGCGTAGTTCACCGTCAGCAGCGCCATCCGGTCGAGGCCGTGGCGCTCGCTGTACTTGAAGATCGTTGCGATGCCGAGGCTGGAAGCGACCGCGAGGGCAAGGTAGAACATGCAGAGATGAGCAGAGGGGAGGACGGGCGGAAGCTGGAAAAGCAGCGTGGCGACGAATCCCGGACTTCTTCCGCTCTTCCTTCCCCCGCTCGTCCGCTCCTACACGTCCTACTCGACGAGGATGCGGTATTCCAGGCGGCGCGGCGTGATGCGCGCGTTGCGGACGTGGAGCTCCTGGGGCAGGTTCAGCATGGGCTGCACAGTGCCCGTCGTGTCGTTGATGGCCGAGGCGTAGTCGACGACAGCGTAGAACCGCTCGGACGTTTTGGCGCGGGCGAACTCGTCCATCGGGACGCTGTAGGTCACGGTCACGCTCGAGGGAATGAGGCGCACCGGGTTGCCGCCCGGCGGCGTGCCCTCGGTCCGCACCTCCAGGTCGCGCTTGGCCTCGGTGAACACCGCCACTGCAGCCGACAGATTGACTTCGCGGAGGCTCAGGCTGACCAGGCCCGCGAGCGTGTCGGAGAGCGCGACCGGCGCGGTGAACGACGCCCCGACATCCTCGCGCACGAGCCGCTCGGTGGGCCAGAAGCTGAGGCTGTTGACGATCGAGCGCGCTCCGGCCACGACGACGGTGTCGGGGTCTACCGTCGGCTCGCCGAGCAGCTCGTAGAGCGAGGACACGGCAAGCTGCGTGCGGGGCCGGACCGGCAGGGCACGCTCGATGCGAGGCTCCAGGTCGGGCTCGATGACGTCCGGCACGACGCTCTGCACCGAGACGCCGGGCGGCAGCCGCCCCCCTTCGGACGCTGCCGAGAAGACGTCGAACTGCGCCTCCTGCGCGTTGATCTCCAGCGTGGGCGGGCTGCGCCGGAGGTTGAACAGCTCCCACCCCTCGCCCTGGACGGTCACCCGCGCCGTCGGGTTCGGGAGCCGACGGAGCGCCTGTCCGTCCGGCAGGTCCCGCACGACGAGCGGCATCTCGACTACGACCGAGTAGGACTCCAGCATGCTGAAGGAGAACCACAGCGCGAAGGCCACGCAGCCGGAGAGCGCCATCGCGGTCCACCGCCGCCGCGCTTCGTTCTCGGCCCCGTCGAGGCGGGCGGCCCGCTCGGCGAGAAACACTTTGAACCGGTCGGAAAACGACGTGGGCATGGCGCTTCGGGGATAGAGCCGGAAGATACGGGCCGGCCGGCACGCCGGCTGCGCGCTGCCGAGGCAAGCCCATGGCGCGTCGGGGCATCCAGTTCCGGCGCATCCGCCTGCCGGCCCTTGCACTATTCCGTGCTGTGTCCTATCCTTCGCAAAGCCAATCTTCACTGTCACAAATACTCCTGCAGCTATGACACGCTCCCTGTACGTCCTTATCCTGCTGGCGCTGCCCGCGGCAGCCTTCGCCCAGCCCGGCCCATTCGTCCAGGACACAAACAGCCTGCTCACCCAGGTGGCCAAGCCCTCCCTCTCCGCGCTCTGGGGTGACTTCGACGGCGACGGCGACCTCGACCTCGTCGTCTCGAACAACACGCCGGGCAACGACGACGACCTCTACCGCAACAGCGGGGCCGGCACCTTCACCCGCATCGACTTCGCCACAAACGAGGACCCCTTCGCGGTGACCACCTCCGGCGCGTGGGCCGACTTCGACAACGACGGGCGGCTCGACCTCTCGACGGCGAGCCTGATGGACGGCGCGCTGTTCCTCAACCGGGGACCGACCAACTTCCGCTACATCCGTCTGCCGCTCGACAGGTTCGAGCGCACGCGCGACGTGCTCGTTGCCGACTACAACGGCGACGGCCTACTCGACGGCGTGCTCAGCCGGGGCCTCGCGCCGGGCATCGGGTTCCGGAACGTCCTGATCGAGAACATCGGCAACACAGGCATTGTGGTCGACGACACCGAAATCAACGACAACGTGTTCGAGTCCACGACCGGGTGCTGGGGCGACATCAACGCCGACGGTTTCGCGGACCTCCACGTAAACACCAACGGGGGTGATCCGAACGAGCTCTACATCAACGAGGCTGGCACGCTCGTGCGGGCCGCCGACCCCTCGCTGAGCGTGGACTACGGGCGTACCCAGAGCTGCTCGTGGGGCGACTTCGACGGCGACGGTGACCTCGACATCGTGACAACCAGCTTCGAAGCTCCGACCCGCCTTTTCCGCAACGAGGGCGTGTTCACCGACGCGACTGCCGGCCTCGACACCAATCCGGTCAGCTCTGTCGGCAGCGCCTGGGGCGACGTAGACAACGACGGCGACCTCGACCTGGTGATCGTCCGCGACGATGCCATCAACACGCTCTACCTCAACGACGGCGCCGGCCAGTTCACCGGCATCGATTTTGGACCGTCAGACAGTGAGTCTCCCAGGGTGGTGCTGGCCGACGACGACGGCGACGGCGACCTCGACATCTACGTGGCACGCGGCGGCTTCACGCGCAGCCAGCGCAACCTGCTCTACCGTAACACCACCACCGGCGCAGCCAACCGCCTCTCCACTGCCCAGGGCACGGCCAGAGGCGGCTCCGCCAACTGGCTCGAGGTCGACCTCCAGCGCACCAGCGGACGCAACCGCTTCGGCGTCGGTGCCCTCGTCACCGCCTACGCCTCCATCGGCGGACAGCAGGCTAGGCTCCTACGCTCCGCGACCATCCGCTCGGGCTTGGGCGCGCAGAGCGGGTACCGGCTGCACTTCGGCCTCGGCGACGCCGCGACGGTCGACTCCCTCGTCGTCGCATGGCCTGCCGGCGTCGGGGTCGGAGGCGCAGGTGACCAGCCCACCGTGCTCACCGGCGTCGCGGCCAACCAGATCCTCACCGTCACCGGCGACGAGGACGAGGCCGCCCGCGCCCCCGTCGCCGCCAGCACCGCGCAGCCGGCCGCCTTCGCCGTCGAGGCGGTCTACCCCAACCCCTCGGCCGGCGCCGTGACGATTGCCGTG
>JBCDKT010000030.1 GCA_038746285.1 Bacteroidota bacterium | reverse complement strand
GGATAGTGTCTCACCTACACGAGGTCGTCCCCGCGTAGGCGGGGACCCATGCACCCCCCTGTGTGAAGCGCCGCCGCCTGATGGATGCCCGCCTGCGCGGGCATGACATGAGAGTGAGGCAACAATCCTCAGAGGTGGTATCAGAGGTCACGGAAGCGCGGCGCGGTAGAGACGCGTCGAGGTCAGCAGCACGAGGCCGTCCTCTGCACCAGCAGCGTCCACGAGCGGCTCGGCGAGGTCGAAGGCGAGGACGCGGCGCTGCCGCCCGTCCAGGCCGTAGACGAGCGCCTGCCGGGGCAGCACCAGCACGAGCCGCTCGCCGATCACCCCGACGGCCCGGATGTCGCGCGCCACGCCGCTCGCGATCCGGCGGAGGTACGACCCGAAGGCGTCGTAGACGAGCACGGCGGCGTGCCCCCGGTCGGCGACGAACAGGCGGCCGTCGGGCCCGAGCGCGAGGCCAACCGGTCCGCGCAGCGCACCGGCGCCCGCCTCGATTCCGCCGACGACCCGGACGGAGCGCTCGCGGTCATTCCACCGCAGCACCACGCCGCGCAGTTCTTCGACCGCAAACAGTTCCCCCGTGACTGCCGAGGCGACGGCTACGGGCCGCCCGGCTCCAGTCTCGCTCGTGTCGCCGCCGTCGTCGGGTGCGCCGAAGCGGCTGGAGCGCGGGCCGTCCGTCTCGTCGAGGTCCGGTGCCACGCGCAGGGTCTCGACGAGTTGGCCGTCGAACGAGAACCGCTGGATGCGCCCGTTGCCGGCGTCGGCGACGGCGAGCACGAGGCCGTTCGTCGGGTCCACGTCGGCCGGGTCGAGGAAGGCGTAGTCGCCCGTGCCCGGCCCGCCGAGCGTCGCCAGCAGACGCCCGTCCGGCGCGAGGGTCTGCACTGCCGCCGCCCCGGCATCTACGACGTAGAGCCGCCCCGACGGATCGGCCGCCAGCGCCCGGGCGTCCTCAAAGCGCGGCCCGAACGGCTGCACGCCGAGTGTGTCTCCGGTCAGCGTCAGGCCGCTTGACTCCGGCAGGCGGGTGCTGCACCCTGCGAGCAGGAGCGCGAGGGCCAGGCAGCGCGCGGCCCTCACCGCGTCAGGCGGCGCATCTCCAGGGTCGCCGTCATGGGCATCTCGTCTTCTCCGTGCCCGGGGTACGGCTGGAGCAGCAGCAACGCCACCACGAAGCGGTCGGCCCGCTCGAACTGGTAACGCTCGATGTCCTGTACCTCCGTGATGCCGCCATCGATCTGGAGCGTGAAGGGGATGTCGCCCTGCCCGGTGTCGACGAGGGTGAACCGGACCTGGGCTTCGCCGGCCTGCACACAGTTGACGTTGGCCGGGCAGCGGTTGTCGGAGACCACCTCGTCGAAGCGCACACTTACGCCCTCCTCGGTGAGGCGGACGGTGCTCCCGGCTTCCACCGCAAACGGTTCGCCGGTCATCGCCTCGGCAGTCCCCTCCATTGGTACCTCGTCCTCCATTGCGGCGTCGTCCGGGGGTTCATCGCGGGGTGGATTGGAGCACGCCCCGGCACCGAGGACGAGGGCGAGGAGCAGGAACAGAGAGCGCATGGTGGAAGGCGTAGGGTGAGAGGGCATGGACCTGCTCAAACTAGCACCCTGGCCTCTGGCGTGGGGACCTGGTCGCCGAATGCCGCCGCGCACGGCATCAGTCCTTCATCGTAGAACTCGACTTCGAAGTAGTCGAGCACGGCGCGCAGCCGGCGGATCTGCTCCGCGTCGAACTGCTGCTGCCACTTGCCGAGCTGCGCTTCGGCCCCCTGGAGGAAGGTCGCCTCGTTTGTCGTGGAGCTGGGCTCGCGGACAGCATCCAAGACGTGCGGCGGCATCGGCATAGCCCACGCGTCGAAGATGCGCTCCAGCGTCTGCCGGGGTTCGACCAGCAGGTGTTCGTAGGTGACCGTGATCCAGCGCTCGTTGTTTGCCGGGTGGCGAAGGGTAGGCAGCATCGTCAGGCACCACGTCGCCGCGAGGATTTCCTCCCATGTGCCAAGCGTCTGGAGGAAGGCCCCGTGCGGACGCTCGTAGTCAGCGAGGCGGTGGTCGGCAAACCGGTTCAGCCGGGGGGGAAACCGCACGGCCTGCGACGCCGCCACCGCGAGGGGGTGGCGGACCAGGAAGAGGGGACGGCGGCGGAAAGCAAACTGCTTCGTCAGCCACGGCAGCAGGCGGTTGGCCCGGACGAACTTGACCAGCACACGGTCGGCTGCTGCCAGTTCGCGCACGCTGGCTCCGCGCCGTATCCAATCGTTCAGGACATTGCCCCGAAACAGGCGCTCGAGTGCCCGGCGCGCCTCCTGCCACTCAGCCTCCTCCGGGATATGCTGGCGCCAGCCGAATCCGATCGCCCGGAAGTCGTCGGCGTGGCGGAGGTGGAGGGGCTCCCACAGCAAGGCGGTCCGGGGAATCTGGTGCAGCGTCTGTGCGAGCCAGGAGCTACCGCCCCGGGGCGAGCTCGAAACAATCAGAGCCTCTTCCGGGGCAAAGCTGTTGCGCTTGGCCAGCCGGGCAAGCTGTAGGTCGAGGTAGCGGCGGCGGGCGCGCGCTAGACGGTTGGGCATGGTGGGGTGGTGGTGGATACCCGGGGAGGCCGAGCCAGCCGCTAGGCTGTGGGTACGCCCGGCGGTAGACGCGGCATTAATCCTTCGTCGTAGACCTCGACCTCGAAGTAGTCGAGCACGGCGCGCATCCGGCGAATCTGTTCGGGGTCGAACTGCCGCTGCCACTTGGCGAGCTGCGCTTCGGCCCCCTGCTGGAACGTGGCCTTGTTGGTCGTGGAGCTGGCCTGGGAAAGCTGCGCCACCACGCCGGGCGGCACGGGGAAGTCCCACGCCGCGAAGATGCGCTCCACGACAGCCTCGGGCTCCAGGAGCATCGTCTCGTAGTGGACCGTGAGCCAGCGCTCGTTGTTGGCCGGGTGGCGGAGCGTAGGCAGCGTCGTCAGGCACCACTGCGCCAGCAGCACCTCGTCGAGCGTCTCGAGGGTCTTCAGGTAGGCGGCGTGCTCGTGGAACAGGTCGTTGAAGCGCCCCGTCGGCGGCCGGCCGAAGCCCCGCCACTGCGAGGGCGGCGTCTTCTGCTTCTCAAACGAGAAGTACAGCATCTGGGACGCGACGACCGCGAAGGGGTGGCGGACGAGGAGCACGGGCGGGCGGCGAAAGGCGAACTGCCCGGTCAGCCAGGGCAAGAGCGCGTTGCCGCGGACGAACTTGACAAGCAGCCGCTCGGCACGGGTGATGGCGCGCCAGTCGGAGACGCGGCAGGTCCAGCGGTTGAGGAGCGCCCCGCGAAAGAGCCGGTCGAACGTCTCGCGGGCCGCCTCCCATGCGGCGTCCTCGGGGATGTACTGGCGCCACTTGAAGCCGATCTCCCGGAACGCCGGCACCTCCCGGACGTGGAGCGGCTCCCACACGACCGCCGTGCGCGGGATGTGGTGCAGCACCTCAGCGATCCATGTGCTGCCGCCGCGCGGGTCGCTGAAGATCAGCAGCGCCTCTTCGGGGTCGAAGGCACGGCGCCGCGCCACCCGCTCCGTCTGGAGGGCTGCGTACTTTTGGCGGATCTGCGTGAGAGAGGTGCGCATGAGACCTCAGGGGCGAGCATTGCGGATGCCGCGTGCCCCCGTGCGGTGGTGACATGTCAGAGTGATGATACGCCAGCCGAGCGCCGAGAGAGGGCTGAGGTGCGAAAACCGCCTACGCGTGGGGCGTTCGTGGAGGTCCACCGGTCCAGGCATGAGCGGCCAGATTCCGCCTCAGAGCTGGGTCCGCAGCATGAGTCCGAGGCTACGCCTGTAGCGTGAAAAGGCCCTACCTGTGCGCTACGGAAAACAGTTTGCTTGGTACCACCATCCGCCCAGACTGCTCCGAGCAACCGGCTCTGACCTATTGGATCGTGTCGAGTCTAAATGGAGAAGGAATGATCGGCGGCTACCATAGCCGCCTCCCTCAACGGCACACACTATCCACGTTCCCGGCTCCGGGCTCGCTGGATCAACTCTCACAGCGCTTAGGCGCAGGCGAGTCATGAGGTCTCTAGCTTCTCCCGGTGCGAGAGAACTACCTCGAAGCCAGAGTTTGTTGTCCTCGGATGCTATCCTGAGTTCCGCGAGCCGGTCGAAATCGTCAACGTGCTCCGCGAGAACAAGGGGCTTTCGGTCAAGCAGAACCGCAGTGACGACGGCTACCAGTGCGACAGTGACGGCAAAGGCCAGGAGGTACGAGCGCGACCGGGACATCGACTCACAGCTGTGTCCGCAGCGTGAGGTGGTGCAGGCCGCCGAACGAGCTCCACGCGTTGTAGGCGTAGTCGAACCCGAAGCGCCGCAGGTTCAGCCCGAAGCCTAGCCCGAGCCCGGCCAGGTCCAGCCGCTCGCCGGTCGAAAGCTCCTCGTGGAGGCGGTGGTTGTAGCCCACGCGCACGGCGAACGGCGCGCCGAACCGAAGCTCGCCCCCGACCGACAGGTGCCGGGCGATCTCGTTGAGCGCCGAGCCGTTCTCGTTCTCGAACGAGGTCAGGTCGTAGCCCGCGACCGTGATCAGGATCGGAACGTACTGGAGCTGCTTCGAGACCGAGAAGCGCAGGTCGAGCGGCAGCACGTCGTCCTCCGCGCCCAGGTTGCCCGCGACGACGCCGAGGTTGCGGAGCGAGGCGCTGAGCGCGAACCCCCGCTCCGGCAGGCGGTAGGTCGCCCCGAGGTCGATGGCGAACGCCTGCGCGCTCGCGTCGTCGATCGACGAGAACACCGCGTGCGCGCTCGCGCCAAGGTGGAGGCGCTCGCCGGCCGGGCGGGCGTAGGCAAGGGTCAGGATCGCCTCCGACGCGCCGAAGGTGTCGCCCGCGCGGGTGCCGTCGGCGTCGGCGCGCTCGAAGTCGCCGTAAGAGAGGAAGCGGACCGCACCGCCGAGTGTCCCGCCGAGCCGCTCGGTGTGGTGCCCGTAGGCGGCGAACCCCGCGTTGATGTCAGCGAGGTGGTTGAGGTAGCTCACCGAGAGCCGCCGGTGGCTCGTCTCGTCGAGGAGGGCCGGGTTGGCGAAGAGGGCGTTCACGTCACCGCCCGGCCCGGCCCCGTAGGCCCCGGCGAGGGCCGTCGCCCGCGCCGACGGCTCCAGCCGCAGCAGCCCGAACCCGGTCAGCCGGCTCGGCTGCGCCAAGGCCGCTGCGGCGGCGGTGCAGAGGAGGAAGAGCGAGACGGCAGCGAGGCGCAGCGTAGACATCGGCACAGGAACGCGTTGAAGAACGAAAGGGTACACGCCGAAACGAGGAGGGTGCCGGCGCGTCCGGTATCCTGTTTGCAAGAGCGCGTGGAGACAGTACCCTGGGCCGATAAGCGCCGCGTGTCGTTGTAGTTTCTGCCAGTCTGTCCGGTGGGGGCCGAAGCACTAAGGTACGACCGGTCCAGGACCCCGCCACGATGCAAAAACGCAGCCCCCGACCTCATTGAGTGATTGGCTGATTCGCCGATTGGGTGATTTGACCTCCCAATCACCCAATCAGTGACCGCGAAGCAGCGGCGCAGCCAATCAGCTAATCAGCGAATAGCCCTCCCCCATGCTCAACTTCGTCAAAAAGCTCTTCGGCGAGCGGAATGACCGCGACATCGCGCAGTTCCAGCCGCTCGTCGACGAGATCAACGACTACGCCGACCGCTTCCAGCACATCACCGACGCCGAGCTTCAGGGCAAGACGGCCGAGTTCAAGGCCCGCATCGCCGAGGCCGTGGCCGAGGTCGAGGCCGAGCAGGCCGAGGTCCGCGCCCAGCTCAAGGCGGCCAACGAGGCCGAGGCCGACGGGGCCGTCGGCGGCGACGGGCAGGCGGCCGAGCCCGAGGCGGTGCTGAGCCACCGCGAGCGCCAGGCCCTCGTCGAGCAGCTCGACGACCTGGAGCACGAGTGGCTCGACGCGGTCGAGGACGTGCTCGAAGAGCTTCTCCCCGAGGCGTTCGCGGTCGTCAAGGAGACGTGCCGCCGCCACCTCGGCAAGACGTGGGAGGCCGGCGGCAGCGAGATCACCTGGGAGATGGTGCCTTTCGACGTCCAGCTCATCGGCGGGATCGTGATCCACCGCGGGCGCGTGGCCGAGATGAAGACGGGCGAGGGCAAGACGCTCACCTCCGTCGCGCCGGTCTACCTCAACGCCCTCGTCGGGCGCGGCGTCCACCTCGTGACCGTCAACCCGTACCTCGCCCAGCGCGACGCCGAGTGGATGGGGCCGATCTACGAGTACCTCGGCCTGAAGGTCGACTGCATCGACAAGTACCAGGCGCACTCCGCCGAGCGCCGCGCCGCCTACCGCGCCGACATCGCCTACGGCACCAACAACGAGTTCGGCTTCGACTACCTCCGCGACAACTCGTTCGTCGTCGACCCGAACCAGCTCGTCCAGCGCGAGCACCACTTCGCGATCGTCGACGAGGTCGACTCTGTCCTCATCGACGAGGCGCGGACGCCGCTCATCATCTCCGGCCCCGTCCCCGACGCCGACGAGGACCGCTTCGACGAACTCCGCCCGCCCGTCGACCGGCTGATCTACGCGCAGCAGAAGCTCGTCGCCGGCCTCGTCGGGGACGCCGAGCGGCTGCTCAAGGAGCGCGACGAGGCCGAGGCCGCAGGCGACAAGAAGCGCGCCCGCGAGCTCGAGGAAGAGGCCGGGCTCACGCTCCTCCGCGCCGACCGCGGCTACCCGCGCAACAAGCGCCTCATCAAGCTCAAGGGCGAGCCGGGCGTCGAGCAGCTCGTCCAGAAGACCGAGTTCTTCTACCTCCAGGACAACGCCAAGCGGATGCCCGAGGTGGACGCCGCGCTCCACTTCGCCCTCGACGAGAAGCAGCACTCGCTCGAACTGACCGACAAAGGCCGCGCCTTCATCGCGAACGCCGCGAATGCCGACGTGTCGTTCTTCATCATCCCCGACGTGGGCGAGGAGATCGCCCGCATCGAGAAGGACTTCGAGCAGAAGGAGCGCGACCTCCGCGCGTCGCTCGACGCCGACGCCTCGCTCTCCGACGAGAAGCGCCAGAACAAGCTCGACAACGACCTCCGCGTCCTCGCCAACGAGCAGCAGGAGGCCAAGCGCGACCTCTACACCCTCTTCGCCGAGCGCTCGGAGCACATCCACGCCGTCAACCAGCTCCTGAAGGCGTACACGCTCTACGAAAAGGACGTCGAGTACATCGTCCAGGAGGGCAAGGTCCAGATCGTCGACCAGCACACGGGCCGCGTCCTGCCGGGCCGCCGCTACAGCGACGGGCTCCACCAGGCGATTGAGGCGAAGGAGCAGGTCACCGTCCAGCAGGCGACCCAGACCTACGCCACGATCACGCTCCAGAACTACTTCCGGCTCTACCACAAGCTCTCCGGCATGACCGGCACCGCCGAGACCGAGGCCGAGGAGTTCGGGAAGATCTACGACATGGAGGTCTCGATCATCCCAACGAACCGCCCCATCGCCCGCGCCGATGAGGAGGACCTGGTCTACAAGACCAAGCGCGAGAAGTACAACGCCATCCTCGACAAAATCCGCGAGTACCACGAGGGCGGCCAGCCGGTCCTCGTCGGGACGACCTCGGTCGAGGTGTCGGAGACGCTCGCGCGGATGCTCAAGCGCTCGAACATCCCGCACAACGTCCTCAACGCGCGGAAGGACCGCGCCAAGAGCGAGGCGCAAATCGTCGCCGAGGCCGGCCGCCCCGGTGCGGTGACGATTGCCACCAACATGGCTGGGCGCGGGACGGACATCAAGATCTCGGACGAGGTCAAGGCCCGGGGTGGCCTCGCGATCCTCGGCACCGAGCGCCACGAGAGCCGCCGGATCGACCTCCAGCTTCGCGGGCGCTCCGGCCGCCAGGGCGACCCCGGCGAGTCGGTCTTCTACGTCTCGCTCGAAGACGACCTGATGCGGCTCTTTGGCCATGACCGCACCGCGAAGGTGATGGACAAGCTCGGCATGGAGGAGGGCGAGGTCATCACCCACAAGTGGATCACGAAGGGCATCGAGCGCGCCCAGAAGAAGGTCGAGCAGAACAACTTCGCCATCCGCAAGCGCCAGCTCGACTACGACGACGTGCTCAACGCGCAGCGCGAGGTGATCTACGACCAGCGCCTGGCCGCGCTCAAGGGCGACCGCCTCCACTCGGACATCCTCGACATGCTCTACCAGCTCGTCGAGCGCACGGTCCACGCCCACTTCGGCGACGGCGACCTCGACGCACTCCGCGAGGAGCTGATGCGGACGCTGGCGTTCGACTTCGAGATCGAGCGCGAGCGCGCCTTCGGCCTCGGCGAGGACGGCCTCGTCGAGGAGATCTACGAGGCGGCCGTCGCGCACTACAACCGCAAGCGCGAAGGCCTCGCCCGCCCGTTCCACACCTCGATCCAGGAGGTCATGACGCGCGACGAGGAGAACCGCCCCGAGCGCCTCTTCGTCGACTTCACCGACGGGCGCAAGCTGATGCGGGTCGTCGTCCGCCCGGACGACGTGCTCGCCACCGGCGGCCAGGAGGTCAACGACGGCCTGGAGCGCGCCGCCGTCCTCTCGACGATCGACGCTCGCTGGACGGAGCATCTCCGCGACCTCGACGAGGTGAAGGAGGGCATCGGCCTGCGCGCCTACGGGCAGAAGGACCCGCTGATCGAGTACAAGATGGAGGCCTACAAGCTCTTCGCCGCGATGATGGAGGAGATCCAGGGCGAGATCGTCTCCCAAGTCTTCAAGGCCGGCCCGCTCGTCGACGGCAAGCGCGTCCAGACCCAGGCCGCCGCACCCAAGTCGCGCCTCGACCGCTCCCGCGCCCAGACGCAGAAGGAGGAGCGCCAGGGCTACGGGATCAACACCTCCGGCGGCAACGGCTCCGCCGCCGAGCGCGACCCCTCGGTCGCCGCCGCGCCCGTCGTGGTAGAGAAAGAGCCCGGCCGCAACGACCGCGTGACGATCATGAACCCGTCGACCGGCGCGGAGGAGACGCTGAAGTACAAGCACGCCCAGGCCAAGCTGGGCAGCGGCTGGATGCTCGTCCGCGTGGAGGAGTGAGAGCCGTGGTGGTGAGGAACTGGTTATTCAAAGAGAACCTGCTCCCGGCGCTCGACTTCATGGCGAGCCTCGTCGAGTACGAGTTTGATGACTCGGACGCCGACGCTATACGCATTGGGTTGGTAGGAACCGACGTGGAACGTGACAAGTGGTTCGCGTACCCGCTGGGTGATGTTGGGCAGCTCCCGCTCCGAGTTGCCTCCGATCCTGGCTCGTCTGTCACCTTCGTCGAGGTAGAAGCAAAGAAGGGGCGTCTTGCCGTAGAAATAGAAACAGTCCTAGCAATGGCACAGCATTCCCGACTCGTCGTCCGAAACCGGGAGGACCTCAACTCTATCTGAACAACCTGTCATTGCGAGGAGGCCGCAGGCCGACGTGGCAATCTCCACAGGACTGCCGGTGCGAGGAGATTGCTTCGCTGCGCTCGCAATGACAACGTAAAGAGGCTTGGCTTCTCGCTCCACACCTTTCCACACGTCATGGGCTAACGCCGCTGCTTCGCGGTCCCGCGCAGGCGGGGACCCACAGGGGTTGCTGGCCGGTGGGTCCCGGCTCTGGGGCCGGGATGACGTGAGGTGAGGGTGAGGTCGAAACAGGGTCAGGCGGATGCGCCGACTTCTGGGACGTACATTGGGGGCACGGTCCGAACGACAACCAAGCGGTAGCACCGATGCAGCACGAGTTCACGGCCATCATCGAGCGCGACGGCGCGTGGTTCATCGCGTACGCGCCCGAAGTACCCGGCGCCAACGGGCAGGGGCGAACGCGCGACGAAGCGCTCGAAAGTCTCGCCGACGCGATTGTGCTCATCCTGGAAGACCGGCGCGAGGACGGGCTGCGCGGGGTGCCGGACGACGCCGAGCGCACGACGGTCTCGGTGGCGGCGTGAAGCGGAACGCGCTCCTGAAGCACCTGCGCAAGAGCGGGTGCGTTCTCAAACGGGAAGGCCGCAGCCATTCGCTATGGACCAACCCGCGCACCGGTGAGACCGAAGCCGTGCCGCGCCATACCGAAGTGCCGAATGTGCTCGCCCGGAAAACCTGCCGGGGCTTGTCCGTGTCGGAGATCGGACGCTAACCTTGTTGCCTAGCACGTACGCTCTATGCTCATCCGACGGCGACAGCCGAAGCGGTCCCGGTTCTCGTGGCGCGTGCTCGCCTTCGAGGTGTTTGCCGTCGTGCTCGGCGTGACGCTGGCGCTGGGGGCGGCCGAGGTGCGGCAGCATTTTCTGGACGCCCGCCGCGTCGAGGTCGCCACGGAGAGCCTCGCGGCGGAGATGGAGCAGAACTGCCGGCGGATCGAGCGGTCGCAGGCCTACCACGAGCGCGTTATCGCCGAACTCGACAGCGTCGCCGCCGTCGATCCTGCGTTTGTCGATCCTGCGTTTATGGAAGGCGACGCGATGGACCTGCTCGCGCGCATCCCGTCGTGGCGCGGGTTCAACTCGGCGTTCGTCACGGGTTCAGCCTACGCAACGGCGCAGGCGACAGGCGCGCTCGGGCTCATGTCGTACGAGCAGGCGCTCGGGCTGGGCAACTACTACACGTTCGTCGATTCCTACCGGCAGACCGTGCGCGACGCGATGGCGAGCCTGCTGGCGCAGGGCGGTTTGTCGGCCGCGCAGCTCGCCACGGGGCTCCAGCTCACCTTCGAGTTGGAGCGCGAGCTCGGCCCGAGTTCGTGCGCTGGGGCGAGGCAGCTTCGCGGCGAACCTGCCGTCCGGGACTCGGCCGCTGCGGGGTCGTAATATGTAGCCCGTTCGCCCGCCCTGCTATGCTTCGCTCGCTCCACATCCGCGACTACGCGCTCATTGAAGCCCTCGAGGTCGAGTTCGACAGCGGGCTGAACATCATCACGGGCGAGACGGGGGCGGGCAAGTCGATCCTCCTCGGCGCGCTCGGGCTGATCCTCGGCGAGCGGGCGTCGACCGAAGCGGTCCGCGCCGGGGCGAAGAAGGCGGTCATCGAGGGGCTGTTCGACGACGCCAACGAGGGCGGCCTGCCGGACCTCCTGCGGAGCCACGAGATCGAGCCGTTCCCGTCGGGCGCGCTCGTCGTCCGGCGCGAGGTCTCGGCCTCCCACAGCCGCGCCTTCGTCAACGACACGCCCGCGACGCTCGCCGTTCTCCGCGCCGTCGCCCAGCATGTGATCGATCTCCACGGGCAGCACGAGCACCAGTCGCTCCTGCGGACCGAGACGCACCTCAGCCTGCTGGACGACTTCGGCGGGCTGGGCGGGCTCGTCGACGCCTACCGAGCGCCCTTCGAGGAGGTCGCCCGGCTCCAGCGCAAGCGGGCCGACCTCGTCCGGCGCGAGGCGGAGCTGCAGCAGCAGAAGACGCTCTTCGCGTTTCAGATCGACGAGATCGACGGCGTCGCGCCCGAGGCCGACGAGGAGGAAGCGCTCGACGCCGAGCGGCGGATCCTCGAAAATGCCGAGACGCTCTACGAGGCCACCGCCAGCCTCTACGAACTCCTCTATGAGAGCGAGGACGCCATCTACGACCGGCTCGTCGTCGTCCGCAACGGGCTGCGCGACCTCGCCCGGATCGACGAGACGTTCGAGGCGACGCTCGCCGAGATGCAGGCGGCCGAGATCGCCGTCGAGGAGGCGACGAAGTTCCTCCAGGGCTACAACGCCCGGATCGAGTTCAACCCGGAGCGGCTCGAAGGCATCCGCGAGCGGCTCGGTGCGCTCGAAGGCCTGAAGCGCAAGTACGGCGGCTCGCTCGACGCCGTCCTCGACCACCGCAAAGAGATTGGCGCGACCTACGACCTCGCCGCCGACTTCGAGGGCAGCATCGCCCGGATCGACGGACAGATCGCGGAGGCGCAGGCGGCGCTCTCCGAGGCGGCCTACCGGCTCAGCCAGAAGCGCCACGAGGTCGCCGAGCGGATCGAGCAGATGATCCAGCACGAGCTGGCCGACCTCGGGATGCCGCACGGCCAGTTCGTCGTCGACTTCAGCCGGGAGCCGGACGCCAACGGCTGGATCGCGTGGCCCGACGGCAAGGACACGGTCCGCCTCCGCGCACTCCCGACCGGGGCCGACCTCGTCGAGTTCTACATCACCACGAACGTCGGCGAAGCCCCGCGCCCGCTCGTTAAGGTGGCGAGTGGCGGCGAGGTCAGCCGGATCATGCTCGCGCTCAAGACGATCCTCGCCAAGAGCGAGCGCCTCCCGATCCTCGTCTTCGACGAGATTGACGTGGGCATCTCGGGCGAGGTGGCGCGGCGCGTGGGCGAGAGCATGCAGCGGCTCGGGGCCTACCACCAGATCATCGCCATCACGCACCTCCCGCAGATCGCTGCGCTCGGCGACCACCACTTCCTCGTCGAGAAGCACGTCGAGGACGACCCGGAGGGGGCGCGCACCAAGACCACGATCCGGCGGCTCGCGGACGAGGAGCGGACGCGCGAAGTGGCCGCGCTCACGAGCGGCGAGGCGCTCAGCGAAGCCGCCCTCGAAAGCGCCCGCGAACTGATCTCGGCGGGGAAGCGGAGTGGCTGACGAGCGAGTCGGGTTATATTCGGCGCCTTCTCTTACCCGTTTCCTAACGCATGATCCGCTCCGCTTTAGTCCTCGCAATCCTCATCTTGCTGCCCGTCGCCGGCTGCGACAGCGGCGAGACCATCCCGCAGTCCGACCTCGCCGTCACCGGATTCGCCATCACGCTGGAGACAAGCCCAGAGGTAGATCCGTTTTTCGTCTGCGGCAGACCTGCGCGCACGGCGGGCCTGATCGCGGCCGTGCCGAACCCGTACCGGGGCCGCTCCGTCTATGAAACGGGCGAAGGCGTCCGCGTCCTGCGCTTCATCAACCTGCCCAACGAAGTCCGCATCGAGATCGTTCGGGCGTACTGGCACACGGTAGGGCCGGACCCGACCTCAACGGCGGTGGGCGGCAGTCTCGCCTACGTGCGCGGCCGGACGGGCGAGACGGTACGGGCCTTCGAGAAGGATAGCCCGAGCCGGAGCTTCGACTGGGACCTCCGCGACGCGCGGGGCGACCTCGTGCCGTCCGGCTTCTACCGCGCCTTCTTCACCTACGGGAGCCGAACGGTCTTCGACGACCTCTACGTCGTACAGCCCGAGGTGAGCGGCGACCTGTTCCGCACGGACGACGGCGAGGTCTCTCAGGTCGGCGACGGGTCGTGGTTCGACCCCACCGGCTGTCTCTAGCCCACCGTATCGCGCGCGTGCAGGAGGCGGAAGAGGTGGGCGGTCGACTGCGGCCGGCCGTCGCGGACGACCCAGGCGCGCTGCCCGGTGTCGCTCTCGACGAAGGCGTGCTGGCGCTGCAGGCGGCGCGCGCTCGTCGGGTCTTTGGAGACCACGTAGCGGATGGCCCCGCTCGGGCCGAGGATGAAGGTCGCGCCGCCGTAGAAGCGCATCGGTGTGCCGTTTGGGCCGCGCAGGGTCCGGTACTGCGTCACCTCGGCGACGAGGTCGAAGATCATCTGCCCGTCCGGCCCGACCCGCCGCGACGGGCGGACCGACTCGATGCACGGCGGGTCGATCACATTGCCGCTCGCGTCGGTGCCGGGTTCGGCGAGGCCGAGGGCCTGGAGGCGGCCGGGGCCGGTGAGGTACGTTGCCAGCGCTGTCGCCTGCGCCTCTAGCTCTTCGCGGCCAGCGACCTGCGTCGGACTCGCGCCGAAGGCGAGGCGGCCGAAGCTGAGGTCGGCGACCGGCGGCGTGCCGGGGCGCGGGGCGCGCCAGAGGAGGGCGTCCTCGCTGAGCGACGCCACGCCGTGCGGGTAGATGCCGCGCCGCTGGAAGGCGTCGATCCACGCCTCGCGGTAGCCCCACGGGTCGTCCGGGACGAGGTCGTAGTCGGCTGTGATGACGGCGCGGAGGAACTCGCCGAACTCGATGTCGACGGGCGGGCAGTAGTCCACGGCGCGGATGCAGATCGTGAGGAACTGCCCGGCGAGCGCGCACGCCTTGTCCGCGAGCGCCTCGACGAGGTCGGCGGGGAGGTCGCCTTCGGGGAGGATGCCGGTGCCGCCGGTGGCGAGGCGCAGGAGGCGCGCCGACTTGCGCTGGAAGACGGTCAGGAACGCCTCGAAGACGGCCCCGATCAGGAGTTCGCCGCGCGCGTGCGGCGCGGGGCTGGCCTCGCGGTAGCGGGGGAGGTCGCGCTCGGCGCTGACGGTGGAGCGGAGCGTTTCGGCGTGGTGGCCGGTGGCGCGGGCAAGCTGCCGGGCGAGGCCGGTCAGGACCTCAGACTTCTCGGGCCGCCCCCGCGCCCGGCGGATCGCGGCGCGGACGACCTCGGGGTAGCCGAAGCGCTGGAAGATGGCCACGAGGTCGGCTAGAGCCTCGTGGAAGGCGAGGACATCGGGGTTGGTCGGGAGCGTGAAGTGGGCGCGGAGGCCGTCGAGGAGCGCGTGCGTGACCTCGTGCGCGACGATGTCGTGGGCGAGGCAGGTGAAGGTGACGCCGCCGGGGACGTTGCGCCCGCGCGCGTCGCCTGCGTTGCGGAAGTAGCCGAAGTTGAGCGTCCCCGCTTCGGGATCGTAGTACGCGTTCCGTCCCTCGAAGGCGTGGGGCAGCAGCCGGAGGCGGACGAGGCCGTCGGCGTCGGGCGTGCCGTCGAAGCCCCACGCGAGGTCGCGCCCGAGGGCCTTGCGGAAGGCGGCGTAGGTGAGGGTGCAGACGGCGTAGACCATCTGCTGGTGGAACTGCGGGTCCGAGGGCGAGGGCGTCCGCCCGCTCTCCAGGAGGACGCGGGGCGCGTCGAGGTCAACCACCTGGGGCCGCAGTCCGTCGGCCGTGCGGAAGGTCTCCTCGACCTCGAAAAGCTGCCCTTTGGGGCCGGGCGCGAGCGGCTCGTAGGGGACGTTGACCCGGGCTACGGGGGCGTCGCCGCGCGAGGCTCCGGCGTCGAGCGTGTAGATGCGGAGCGGGCGGTAGACTGGGTCGCCGCGCTGCCGCTCGTAGGGCCGCGCCCGCAGCGCCCGCCGCACGCCCTCGCCGATGCAGACGGCCCACGGCGGAGCCAGCTCGGGTGCGGAAGCGCCGCCTGCCTCGTCCTCCGTCAGCCCTCGGCTCTGGGCCTGGGCCGCGCTCGCGTCCGGCGTCGAGGGCGTCGGTGTCGTCGGCTGGTCCATCGGGCTAGCGGTCCAGGGCGGCGAGGGCTCGCTCGAACTGCTGCACGGCGCGGTGCAGCCCTCGGACCACGGCCTGCGGATCGGACGCGGCTCCGCCGGACGCGGCCCCGTTCGTCGCAAGCAGCGCCGACCGCTCCGGCGAGGCGGTGAGCGGCGCGAGCAGGGGACGCCGCTTCGCAGCCTCGGCGGCGTCAAAGTAGGGCGTCTGGCGCGGGCTCGGCCCGAAGCGCTCGAGCACGGCGTCGTGGAACGCCTGGTTGGTCAGCCCACCACCTTCGCGGAGGCTGTGTTCGCTCAGAATGTGGACGCCGCGCCGGGTGAAGTCGCCCTGCCCGTCGCGCTCCCACGCCACCTCGTCGGGCTGGCAGGCGGAGAAGGTCACGTCGCGCATCGCAGCGGCGGAGGCGGCGATCCGGCTCCGGCCCTGCTCGGCTTTGAGGCGGTCGCGAAAGGCGCGCATCGCGGGCGTCGGCGCGACGGTGCGCGGGCGGTCGTCGTGCCCGGCGCGGAGCGCGAGGCGGGTGATCGAGCCCGAGTGGCAGCAGTCGATGAAGCACGTCAGGTTGACCCCGTCGGCGACCTGGGCGAAGAGCTCGCGCACCTCGTCGTCGAGGACCACCGCGCCGGTGTCGAAGTCGACGGGGCAGAAGGCTTCGTCGCGGCCGTCGCGCTCGTCGCCGGTCTCGTCGCGGAAGTAGGTCCCGTGCCCGGCGTACTGGAAGACGAGCACGTCGCCGGGCTGCCCGCTCCGCACGAGGTCTTCGAGGCTCGCCAACATGCCCTCGCGCGTCGCGGCCTCGTTGAGAAGGAGCATGGGCTCGAACCGGAGGTCGCGGAGCGCCGAGGCCCACGCCCTGGCATCCGCCACGCACCCGGCGAGCGGCTGGCTCGAGTAGGCGTCGATGCCGACGCAGAGCGCGCGCCGCCGGGCACCGGCCGTCGGTACGCCCGGCGTCGCGGGGACGGCCGACGGGACCGGCTCCGGCGGGCGGGGCGGGATCGGCGCGAGCGTGCTGCCGACGTCTTGCAGTTCGGGCGGGGGCGGCTCGGAGCGCGCCCACGCGTCGCCCCGGCTCTGCTCGGCGGGGAACGCCGCGACCGGCTCGCCCGCCGGCGCGTCGAGGATGCGGCGGAGCACGCTCTGCATCGTCGGCGCGTCGTTGTCGAACCCGCCGTGCGTCGTCGCCGTGGTCGCGCTCCGGCCCGAGATCGTCTGGGTCGGTGAGAAAACCGTCTCGGCCCGGTCCGAGGGCGCGCCGCCGAGGCCGAAGAGGTCCGCGAGGTCGTCGTCGGCGCGGAGGCTCTCTTCGAGGCCGAGGATCGGGGTGCGCTTCTCGCGCTCGAGAGCGTGGTGGATCAGGTAGAGGAGCGACTTGCGGTAGACGTGCGCGCAGTGGTCGTCGCGCTCGGCCTCGCGCGTCATCGTGAACAGACCCAGGTGGTCGATCCCGTCGCCGAGGCGGGCGGCGAGGCGCTCCTTGAAGGCGTCCACCCGGAGGGCCGGGGCGAGGAAATGCAGCGTCTCGAACGACGGTACGCCGAGGTCGAGCGCCGCCGGGAGAAAGTAGCTGTGGAAGATCGACCCGGCACTGTGGCCGATGCCGTGGAGCTTGATCTCGCCCTCGCCGACGGCTTTGTGGAAGCGGCTCGTGAAGCTCGCTAGCTCGTGCGCCACGAAGCGCGCCCCGCCGCCGTCGGCCGAGGCGAGCGCGGCGCTGAGCTTCATCCGCGACCATGCCCACGGCGCGAGCATGCCGTAGCGCACGAGGGCCTCGACGAACCCGTCGGTGACGGCCCGCTGCCCGAGGCTCCGGCCCCGCGTGCTGAGCGCCTGCCCAATCGTCTCGAACAGGCTCGTCTCCCAGACGAAGTAGACCGGGTAGACGTTCGGGTGCTGCCTCCACCACTGGACGTGCGTGTAGGCCGTCTCCAGCGCGGCCTTTTCGGGGACGAGGCCGCCGTGGGCGTAGAAGACGACGTGGAGCGGCTCGCCGAGGCCGCGCGCCCGCTTGAGCGCCGCCGGCAGGTGCTCGCCGAAGAGCGCGCGCACGTCCGACGGCGTGGTCTGGAACCGGCCGCTGTCCGAGAACCGCCCCTCGGTGAGGTTGACGACGTGGGGACGGAGTTCGGTCATCATCTCGGGCGTGAGGCGGGCGCGGGCCGTCTCGCCGCCGCGCTGCGCCTCGCCGTCGCCGCCGAAGAGGAAGAAGATCTGCTCGCGCGACATCGCCTCGTCGGGCAGTTCGGCGTCGGCCTCCGCCGACCGCGACACTGCCACGGGGTCGATCTCGACGAGGTCGGTGAGGATGTCGTGCACCGCGAGGGTTTCTGGCCCGAACGGCTCGATGGGCGTGAGCGGCTCCGCATCGCCGGGCGCGCCCATCGCCTCGTGCAGCCGCCGCACGGCCTCGACCACCTCGGCCTTGTCGATGCTCGTGCCGGGGCACGTCTTGGCGGCCATCTCGTTGTGGAACCGCAGCGCCTCGGGCGGCAGCCCGAACCGCCGCTGGACGAGCGCGATCACCTCCAGCACCGCCTCCCGCTGCGGGCCCTCGAACGCGTCCCGGCCCACGTCGAAGTCGCCGGTCATCTCGAACATGAACGGCCCGGCGACGGTGTTGCCGTTGTGGCCCCGGGCGGAGGCGGGCACGGCGTTCCAACTGCGCCCGGTCCAGATCGTGCCGTGCTTGTCGATCGTGACGTGCTGCGCGATGTCGCTCCAGCCGAGGTGCTGGGTGTGAAAGCGCCACATCGCTTCGACCGAGGCGTGGCCCCGGTCCTGCGCGTGGTTGGGCCGCCATGTGTGGTGCATGTGGACGGTGTTGATCTGCCGCGTGAACGGGAAATCGTCGAGCAGGGCAGCGAAGTCGCTGACGGTGAGGGCGTGGAACGGCTTGGGCATGGCGGACCTCGGCAGAGCGTTGGGGCGAGAACGAAAAGGGCACGTCTGGGGTCAGACGCGCCCTCACCATAGAAACGCGGCCCGAAGAGTGCTCAGGCCATGCCGATCAGCACTGGCCGAGGAGCCAGAAGAGGAGGATGAAGATGAGGACCGTCGAGAAGCACCCGCCGCCGAGTTTTTTAGCGCCGTAGCCGGCGATGAGCGTGCGGAGGAGGTTGTTCATCGGAAGAAGCGGCAGCATAGAGTTGAGGGGCTTGAGGGGAGGAGCCCGTGCGAACATGGGCACGGAGGGTTCCAAGCTACGACCGTTTGCCGAACGGTCTGGCTGGAGCGCGAGGCCGCCGTCCACGCGTAGCACGGCACCCGTGACGAGGCCCGCACCCTCGGAGGCGAGGAACAGGTACGCCTCGGCGATGTCTTCCGGCCGGCCCAGCCGCCGCACCGGCGTCCGCCCGACGAAGCGGTCCAGCACCTCGCTCGGCACCGAGCCGATCATCTCAGTCTCGACGAAGCCCGGTGCCACGGCGTTGGTCGAGGAACGCCTCGTCGGTGAGGAGGCGGAAGATGAGGCCGCTGTCGAGCCCAGTCTGGGACAGGTGGTAGAACAGCCCGAGCGGGAGGTCGTCCAGGATCAGGACAGCGGACCGGCCCGCCGGGTGCTCGGCCGTCTGCACCCAGGCGGCGAAGGCGAGGTGCCCTGGGAAGCCGCCGCCCTTCGCGCCGAAGCGGAGCGCATCGCCCCCGAGGCTGTCCGGCACGGCGAGTACGTCGAGGAAGCGCGCCGAGGCGTCGGGACTGCTGAGCGTGCCGGAGAGGGCGTCGGTGAGGAGGCGGGCGTAGCTGAGGGCGCTCCCGCGCGGGAGCGAGGCCCCGGCGGCGGCGCGCTGCTCGGCGAGCGTGAGGCGGAAGCCCTCGTCGTAGAACCGCTGGACGGCGGCCTCGCGGAAGGCCTCGTCGCGGGCGAGACGCCGGGCGAGAGCGGGGGCCTCGGCGGCCGTCGTGTCGCCGTCCTGCCAGGCGAGGAGCATCCCCTCGAACGGGACCGGGGCCGCGACCCCGTAGCGGCGCGCGCGCTCGGCGACGGCCTGGTCCCCGAGCCGGTCGACGAGGGCGCTCTCGGCGGCGCGGTCGCCGGCCAGGGTACGGCGGACGAGCGCCTCGGGGCTGAGCGCGAGGGTGTCGGCATCGCCGCCGCCGGTGCCAGGCAGGCGGCGCACCGCAAGCGCCTCGGGCGCCACGGCCGACGGGTCCAGCCGCCCGCTCGCCGACTGCTCGGCCCACGCTGCGGCGACCCACAGCGCGGGCAAGCCGGCGACGGGCCGCTCCGCCTCACCCGCCAGACGGAGCCGTTCGGTGCCGTCGGCGTCGAGGACGACGAGCGAGGCCCGCTCGGGGTGGGCCGCGATCCAGCTGAGGAGCGCATCCGGCGAGTCGATCTGCCGCGCCTCCTCGCTCCCCTCGCGCATCGCCTGCTGGTTGGCGAGGAGGTTCCGCACGCCGTCCGGGCTGCGTGCGACGACGATTACGAGCGCGACCCCGAACAGGACCGCGATGATCAGCAGGTGGCGCGAGCAGCCGCGGGGCGGGGCCGAGTCGGTCATGGGTGCAAATAAAGGCGGGTGCCGAGGTGCAGCGCCTCGCCGCCCGCAGGCTACCGAAACGCAGACGGAACGCTACGCGGTGACGGTGTCGAGCTCCTCCTCGGCCATCACGCGCGGGTAGCGGATCTGCTCGACGAGCCGCTGGACGCGCTCCGGCGGCGGAGCCGTCACGAGGGAGACGCCGATCATCAGCGCGAAGTTGAGCACCATCCCGATCACGCCGATGCCCTGGGCCTTGATGCCGAGGAAGTCGGCCAGCAGCGGCGCGTCCAGGCCGAGCACGCGGTCGGCCCGCATCAGCACGATCATGACGAACGTGAACGCGAGGCCGACGGACATGCCGGCAATCGCGCCCTGCTTGGTGGCGCGCTTCCAGAAGATGCCCAGCAGGATCACCGGGAAGAAGCTCGCCGCGGCCAGCCCGAAGGCGAACGCCACGACCTCGGCCACGAACCCCGGCGGGTAGATCCCGAGGATGCCTGCGATCACGACCGCGAACAGAATCATCGCCCGGCCCACGGCCAGCCGCTTCTTATCGGTCGCCGTCGGGTTGATGAGCTTGCCGTAGATGTCGTGCGCGAGGCTCGACGAGATCACGAGCAGCAGGCCCGAGGCCGTCGAGAGCGCCGCAGCCAGCCCGCCCGCGGCGACGAGCGCCACGATGAAGGCCGAGAGCCCCGCGATCTCCGGCGTCGCGAGGACAATGATGTCGCGGTTGATGACGGTCGTGTTGAGGAAGTCGCGGATCGTCGACGCGTCGGCGGCGGGCAGCGCCGCAATCGCCTCGGTGTCGATCAGCCCGGTCTGCGCCCAGTTCTGCACCCACGAAAGCTCGACGAAGCCCTGCGGACCGAGTTCGGTGAACTGCTGGAGGATGTAGGTCTTGGCGAAGACCGCGATCGCCGGGGCCGTCGTGTAGAGCGTGCCGATGAAGAGCAGCGCCCAGAAGGCGGACCACCGCGCCGCCGAGACGCTCTTGACCGTGTAGAAGCGCACGATCACATGCGGCAGCCCGGCCGTCCCCACCATCAGGCAGAGCGTGATGCAGAAGACGTTCAGGAGGTCGTTGTTGACGAACGGACTCGTGTAGGGGTCGAGGCCGAGGTCGGTCTGGAGCTGGTCGAGGATCGGGAGCGCCTCGCCGATGGCCCCCTGCGGGATCGGGTTGCCGAAGAGCGAGAGCGCAATCGCAATCGCGGGGATCGTATAAGCGACGATGAGGACGCAGTACTGCGCCACCTGCGTGTAGGTGATCCCCTTCATCCCGCCGAGCCCAGCGAAGAAGGCGACGATCACCATGCCGATCAGCACGCCGACCTCGTTCGAGACGAGGAGGAACCGGCTGAAGGCCACGCCGACGCCGCCCATCTGTCCAGCCACATACGTGAACGAGACGAAGATGGCCGCGACGGCCGCGACGACGCGCGCCGTCTGCGAGTAGTAGCGCTCGGCGACGAAGTCGGGGACGGTGTACTGCCCGAACTTCCGCAGGAAAGGTGCCAGCAGGAGCGCCAGCAGGACGTAGCCGCCGGTCCACCCCATGAGGTAGACCGAGCCGTCGAAGCCCTGGAACGAGATCAGCCCGGCCATGCCGATGAACGAGGCGGCGCTCATCCAGTCGGCCCCGGTGGCGGCACCGTTGGCGAGCGCCGAGATGCCCTGGCCGGCGACGTAGAAGCCGCGCGTCGAGGCCACGCGCGAGCGGTAGCCGATGTAGAGGTAGGCGGAGAACGTCAGGCCGACGGTGACCCACGTCCATTCTTGGATACCCATGGTGCTGGAGGGTTAGGTGGAGGAGGGCGGTTAGTGGCCTTCGCCGGCGGCGGAGACGCTGCCTTCGGTCTCGGCGAGGCCGGCCTCCTGGTCGGCCTTGTCGGAGAAGTAGGCGTAGATCCAGATCAGGGAGACGAAGACGAAGATGCTCCCCTGCTGGGCCATCCAGAACCCGAACGGCACCCCGCCGAACGAGAACTGGTTGAGGAACGGCGCGCCGAAGATGGCCATCCCGAAGGCGACGACCGCCCACACGGTGAGCAGGAGCGCGATGCGCTTGAGCTGGCGTTGCCAGTAGGCTTCCTTGGTCATTTTCATGGCAGGCGTCGGTTTGTGTGCGAAACGGCCAAGCTGTGTTCAGAAACTCTCGCCGGTGTCATCCTGAACTCGTTTCAGGATCTAAGGGGTAGCTCCGTCTTCACGAGATCCCGGATCAGAGTCCGGGACGACAGCTTCTCTTGAGGTTCCAAACACATCTTAGAAAAAGAGGAACACGGTGAAGTTGCCCCGGAGGTTGACCACGTCCTCGGTGGTGTCGCCGCTCGGGGCGAGGCTGCCGTCGTAGACGGCCGACTGGTCGGCACCGACGACGTAGCGCGCGCCGGTGGCCTGGACCTCAAACCCGAAGCGGAGCGCGCCCGCGTTGTAGACGAGGCGGGGGGCGACGCGCCAGACGTGCTCGATGGCGCTCGTCTCGCCGTAGCCGCGCGCGGCGAACGTCACGGCGTCCGGGTCGAGCCCGCTCGCGCTCGTGCCGAGGTTCTGGAGGAAGCCCCCGAAGAGGCCGAGGCTGAGCGTGCCGGTGGTCTCGACCTCGGCCCAGGCGGCGACCACGTCGAGCGGCTCGAACTCGACCTCGCCGCCGTCCCCGGGGACGATCGCGTAACCGCCCGTCATGAGGTGGTCGGCGAGGTCGCCGCCGTAGGTCACGTTGGCGCGGGCGACGAAGCGCGGGCGCGCGAGCGCTGCGAAGCCCTGCACCGCGCCGCTCGTGAAGCGCTCCGAGGTCAGCTCTGGGCGGATCCACTTGACGAGGGCCGTGGCCCCGACCGTGTTGCCGCCCGAGCCGTACTCGGCCGAGAGCGTCGCCGAGGGCAGGGCCGCCTGCTGCTGCTGCCGGAGCCCGCCGATCTCCTGGAAGGCGTCGCGCTGCTGCGCCAGGATGCCCGAGACCCGGGCGTTGCCGGGCTTGAACGTCACCCGCGCCATGACGTGGCGCGCGAACGGGTTGAACGGCGCCCCCGCCTCGGTCGCGACCGTCCGCGCCCACGACGAGAGGAAGAACGGCGTCCACTCCATCCCGAACATCGCCTCGCGGTCCCCCCAGTCCAGCCCGACCGTCGCGCGGCGGATGCGAAACGTGTTGTTGTTGGGGTTGCCCGGCCCGAAGAAGTCGCCCTCGATGCGTCCCGAGACCGTCGCCCCGAGCGCCTCGGGGAGGTCACCGACGGTCACGCCGACGCGGCTGAAGAACGGGAAGAAGAGGAGGTTGTCGGTGTCGTTCGGCTCGTCGTCGGCGTCGGTGGCGAGGGCGGGGTAGAGGAGGAAGTCGCCTTCGCGCGCGCCGACCACCTGCTGCGTGTCGTAGTAGTAGGCGGACTTGATGAAGCCGTAGAGGTCGAAGCTCTGCGCGGCGGCCGGCGCGGCGGCGAGGGGGAACAAGAGCGCGCCGAGAACGATAGGCAGGACGTAGCGCGCCCACCGGGCGCGCGGTGCTCGTCTAGTCATGGGTGACTCCGGTGGCTGGGTGAGCGTGACAGCGCCGCAGGCGGTGGCAGCCGCAGGCGGCGCGCGAGTGTCGGCCGGGCCTCGTGGCAGCGAGGCCCGGCCGCGTGCGTTTACCGGTTCTGCCGGTGCTCGATCAGGTCATCGACCACGGTGGGGTCGGAGAGCGTAGAGGTGTCGCCGAGCGTGCCGTAGTCGTTCTCGGCGATCTTGCGGAGGATGCGCCGCATGATCTTGCCCGAGCGTGTCTTCGGCAGCGACGGGGCGAACTGGAGCTTGTCCGGCGTCGCAATCGGCCCCATGACCGTGCGGACGTGCTGGACGAGCTCGGTGCGTAGGGCGTCCGAGGGCTCGGCCTCGGAGCCGAGCGTGACGTAGCAGTAGATGCCCTGTCCCTTGATGTCGTGCGGGTAGCCGACGACGGCGGCCTCGGCCACGGTGTCGTGTAGCACGAGCGCGCTCTCGACCTCGGCCGTCCCCATGCGGTGGCCCGAGACGTTGATCACGTCGTCGACGCGGCCGGTGATCTGGTAGTAGCCGTCGGCGTCGCGGCGGCAGCCGTCGCCGGTGAAGTAGTACCCCTCGTAGTGGGCGAAGTAGGCGTTGATGAAGCGCCAGTGGTTCTTGTAGACCGTCCGCGCCTGGCCCGGCCACGAGTCGGCGATCGCGAGGACGCCCTCAGCGGCACCGTCCACCTCCTCGCCAGCGGGGTCGAGGACGACGGGAACGATGCCGAAGAACGGCTTCCCGGCTACGCCCGGCTTCTGCTCGATCGCGCCCGGCAGCCCGACGAGCATCACGCCGCCGGTCTCGGTCTGCCACCAGGTGTCGATGATCGGGCACCGGCCGCCCCCGACCACCTCGTGGTACCAGCGCCACGCCTCGGGGTTGATCGGCTCACCGACCGTCCCGAGGAGGCGGAGGCTGGAGCGGTCGGTCTTGGCGACGTAGTCGTCGCCCTTGGCCATGAGCGCGCGGATGGCCGTCGGCGCGGTGTAGAGAACCGTGACGCCGTGCTTGTCGACGACCTCCCAGATGCGGCTGGCGTCGGGATAGGCCGGGACGCCCTCGAAGAGCACCTGCGTGGCCCCGTTGATCATCGGGCCGAAGACGATGTACGAGTGCCCAGTGATCCAGCCGACGTCGGCGGTGCACCAGTAGACGTCGGTCTCCGGTTGGAGGTCGAAGACGTACTCGTGCGTGATCGAGGTCCAGACGCAGTAGCCGCCGGTCGTGTGGACGACGCCCTTCGGCTTGCCAGTCGAGCCGGAGGTGTAGAGGATGAAGAGCGGGTCCTCGGCGTTCATCTCCTCGCACGGGCACGTCTCGGCCGCGCGCTCGAACGCTTCGTGGTACCACACGTCGTGATCGTGCCAGGTCACTCCGCCGCCGGTGTTGCGGACGACAAGCACATGGCGAACCGACTGGCCCTGCGCTGCTGAGCGCTCGACGGCTTCGTCGACGTTCGCCTTGAGCGCCACGGTCTTGCCGCCGCGCCGCCCCTCGTCGGCCGTGATGACGAAGTCCGACTCGCCGTCGAGGATGCGGTTGGCGAGGGCATCGGGCGAGAAGCCGGCGAAGACGACCGAGAAGACCGCCCCGATGCGCGCGCAGGCGAGCATGGCGTAGACGGCCTCCGGGATCATCGGGAGGTAGATCGTGACGCGGTCGCCCTCGTTCACGCCGTGGTCCTTGAGCACGTTGGCGAAGCGCTGCACGGCGGCGAGGACGTCGGCGTAGGAGATCGGGTAGGACTCCGCACCGGGGTCGTCCGGCTCGAAGAGGAGCGCCGTCCGCTCGCCGAGGCCGTTCTCGACGTGGCGGTCCACGGCGTTGTAGCACGCGTTGGTGCGTCCGCCGATGTACCAGCGAACGTGGACGTCGCGGGAGTCGAAGGCGATGTCGCGGACGCGGCGGAAAGGGACGTGCCAGTGGATGCGCTCGGCCTCCTCGCGCCAGAAGGCCTCGTTGTCGTCGACCGAGCGGCGGTACATCGCCTCGTAGGCGTCGGCGGATCCGATGCGGGCCTCAGCGCGGAAGGCGTCGGAAGGGGCGTAGGCGTTGACCATGGTTGTTGGCATATTGTATCACCCTGTGGTAATGTATTACTGCTTTGTATAGCCCTTGCGGATCTTTAGAGCTACTGGGCTGCACGCATGCATCAATGCATTACTAGAGTGTAATAAATAGAGTCGATGCGTGTCAAGCCCCCGCTCTAATTTTTTCGTCGCGTCCCCTGGGTCCTCTTCGGGACATAGGGCCTACCCGAGAAATCTTCTCGGCTGCCTCTGGCTGCACGGATGCGGCGCGGCGTTGCACTCGTCGTCCGATAGGCTACGGCATCTGACCTCTCGTGCGCCTTGCTCCGCGCCCGTCCGCTCAGACTCTGCTGGTCGGGCCGACTTTTCGGATAAGCCCTGAGTCCTCTGGCACGTTGAGACGGACAGGCTTTCTTCTTTCGTCATCCCGGACCCCGATCCGGGATCTGGGGCGTGGCCCGTAGATGGGCTGCGCCGCTGCTGCGCGGTCTGAACCACGTTCAGGATGACACACCTGTCAACGTGAGCTCGTCGCAGCACTCAGCTGCTCCTGCCGTTGGCAGGCATCCGCGCCGGGAGGAGGAGCCGGACCGCCGCGTGGCCTGCGGCGTCCGCGTCGCGCGCCCACAGCGCGCCGCCGTGCCGCTCGACGACGCCTCGGAGCGACTCGGCGCTGGCTCCGCCAGCCGGAGCCAGCGGCTCGTCGGCCCAGCGGTCCAAGCGCTCGGGCCGGACCGGCGCGCCCCGCCAGCACAGGTCGAGCGCCGCCATCTGCCCGGCTCGGTTGAGTTGCACCGCGAGCGCCTCGGCCTGCACGGCGTGCACGGTGCGGGTGGCGAGGTGGACGAGTCCACGTTCGAGAGCCGACCACTCGACCCGCACCACGGCGTCGGGTGCGTCCGACGCGGCAGCGGGAGCGGCGTCCACGCGCACCGCGAGCGCCTCGGCGAGCGCAGCGGCGGTGCGTGCGCCCAGGGCCTCGGCGCGCAGGTGCTCGGGCAGACTCAGGGGCGTTGTCGCCTCGGCCAGGGCGGCAGCCGACTCTTCGAGCTGCTCGCTGAGGGCGACGGCCTGCTCGCGGATGATCGTGGTGAACTGCGCCGCGAGGTCTTCCTCCATGCCGGGGTACTCGGTCAGGGTCTCGATGGCGGCTCGGATGCTAGCCAGCGGGCCACGGACGCTTTCCGTCAGGCCGAGCGCCAGGCGCTCGACATCGCGGTGAAGAGGAAGCGACTCGGCGACGCGCAGGACGAGTGCCAGGCCGGCGGGTTGTGTCGTCTTGTGGACGTGGACGAGGCGTGCGCCCACGCGTGCGGAAAACGGCTCGCCGTCCGGGGCGTCGCGGAGCAGCGCCTCGTCGAGGAAGGCGAAGACGGAGCGGCCCGCGAGACTGTTCTCCGGGGTCGCTGCGTTGCGGGCATCCGCACCGGGGAGGTCGGCGTCGAGGAGACGTGCAGCGGCGGCGTTGGCGGCGCGGATGTGTCCACCGGCGTCGCAGACGAGCGCGGCGTCGGGTACGGCGGCGAGCAGGGCCTCGGTCAGAGGAGCGAGCGACACGGGCACGGGCGGGTGGAGACGTGTCAAACGGCAGAGGGGAAACGGCGGTTTCGGCAGGAGCGGCGCAGGCTCAGCGCGCGGCCGAGTGCCGCCTGCGAGCACCCGCCGGCAACGCCGGGGTGCCGCCCGAAGACGCCCCCGCGTTTTGCCTTGCTCCCGGGAACGCGGTATCATGGGCGAAGAATTCGAAGGTACGGGGATGCGCAGCCAGCGACTCATCGCTCTATTCGGATTGGGCGTGGTGGTCTTCACCTACCCGCTCCTCTCGCTCTTCAGCAGCGCCGAGGTCGTGCTCGGTCTGCCGGTTTTCTACGCGTACCTCTTCGGCGTGTGGGCGGGACTGATCGGGCTGGCGGCATGGGTCATCGAGGGCCGCCGCCCGCGCCTACCGGCTGAAGCCGAGCGCGCGGAGACGGACCGGGCGGAGGCAGGAGGCGCACCGTGATCCACCAGGGCATCGTTCTGGGCGTCGCATTCGCCTACGTCGCGCTGCTCTTCGCCGTGGCCTATTGGGGCGACCGGCGCGCGCAGCAGGGCCGCAGCGTCATCGGCAGCCCGGTCGTCTACGCGCTCTCGCTCGGGGTCTACTGCACGGCGTGGACCTTCTACGGCAGCGTCGGGCGCGCCGCCACGACGGGCGTCGGCTTCCTCCCGACCTACCTCGGCCCGACGCTGATGGCACTGCTGTGGTGGGTGCTCCTGCGGAAGATCCTCCGCGTCGCCAAGCTCTACCGCATCACCTCGATCGCCGACTTCGTCTCGGCGCGCTACGGCAAAAGCGCCCTCCTGGCCGGCGTGGTGAGCGTGATCGCCGTCGTCGGGATCATCCCGTACATCTCGCTCCAGCTCAAGGCCATTTCGACGAGCCTCCAGGTCAGCAGCGGCGCTGCCGGCCTCGGCGCGGCGGCCGAGCCGGAACCGCTGTTCCTCGGGCAGACGTTCATCGTCGCCCTCGTGCTGGCGCTCTTCACGATCCTCTTCGGCGCGCGGCGGCTCGACCCGACCGAGCGCCACGAGGGCCTCGTCGCAGCGATCGCGTTCGAGTCGGTCGTGAAGCTCGTGGCGTTCGTGGCGGTCGGGGCGTTCGTGACGTTCGGCGTGTTCGACGGGTTCGGCGACCTCTTCGGGCAGGCGGCAGCGCGGGCGGACCTCCGGCCGCTGCTCACGTTCGAGGGCGTCGGGGACTACGGCTCGTGGTTCGCCCTCACGTTCGTCTCCTTTCTCGCCATCCTCCTGCTGCCGAGGCAGTTCCACGTCGCCGTCGTCGAGAACGTCGACGAGCGGCACGTCGGGCGCGCGGTGTGGCTCTTCCCGCTCTACCTGCTCGCGATCAACGTATTCGTTCTCCCGATCGCGCTCGGCGGGCGGCTCTACCTCCCGGCGGGGGTCGACGCCGACACGTTCGTGCTGACGCTGCCGCTGGCGGCGGGGCAAGAGGCGCTGGCGCTCCTCGCCTTCGTCGGCGGGCTGAGCGCGGCCACCGGCATGGTGATCGTCGCCGCGACGGCGCTCTCGATCATGATCTCGAACGACCTCGTGATGCCGGTGCTGCTGCGGCTGCGCCGGCTGCGGCTGACCGAGCGGGGCGACCTCAGCGCGCTCCTGCTCGCAGTGCGGCGGGGCGCGATCTTCGGCATCCTCGTGGCGAGCTACTTCTACTTCCGGCTGATCGGCTCGGCCTACTCGCTCGTCTCGATCGGGCTGATCTCGTTCGTGGCTGTCGCGCAGTTCGCCCCGGCGTTTCTCGGGGGGTTGTACTGGAAGCGGGCGACGCGGGCCGGGGCGCTGGCGGCGCTCGTGGGCGGCTTCGCCGTGTGGGGCTACACGCTACCGCTGCCGTCGCTCGTGGAGGCCGGGCTGTTGCCGGCGTCCTTCGCCGAGGCCGGGCCGTTGGGGATAGCGCTCCTGCGGCCCTACGCGCTCTTCGGGCTGGTGGGCCTCGACCCGATCACGCACAGCCTCGTCTGGAGCGCACTCGTGAACGCCGGCCTGTTCGTCGGGGTGTCGCTGTGGACGCGGCAGGGCGTCGTCGAGCACGGGCAGGCGGTCGCGTTTGTGGACGTGCTGCGGCGCTCCGGCGAGAGTGTTCAACTCTGGCGAGGCCGCGCCGCCGTGGCCGACCTCCGCGCCGTCCTGGGCCGCTTCCTCGGTGCGGCCCGGGCCGACGAGGCGCTGGTGGCCTACGCCCGGCGCTCCGGCGAGGCGCTCCCCGACGTAGCCGACGCCGCGCTCGTGCAGCACGCCGAGCAACTCCTCGCCGGCGCGATCGGGGCCGCCTCGGCGCGCGTCGTCCTCGCGACAGCCGTGCAGGAGGAGCCGCTGAGCCTCCGCGAGGTGATGGCGATCCTCGACGAGACGCAGCAGGTGATCGCCTACAGCCGCGCCCTCGAAGAGAAGTCGCGCGCGCTCGGGGAGAAGTCGGCCGAGCTGGAGGCGGCGACGGCCGAGCTGCGCGCCGCCAACGAGCGCCTGACCGAGTTCGACCGGCTCAAGGACGAGTTCGTCTCGACCGTCACGCACGAGCTGCGCACGCCGCTCACCTCGGTCCGCGCCTTCGCCGAGATCCTGCACGACAACGCCGACCTCTCGCCCGAGCAGCGCCGCGAGTTCCTCGGCATCGTCATCAAGGAGAGCGAGCGGCTGACGCGGCTCGTCAACCAGGTCCTCGACCTCCAGAAGCTCGACAGCGGCGCGCTCGACTGGCGGTACGAAGCCGTCGACCTGGCCGCGCTCGTAGCTGAGGCTGCCGCCGCGCTCGGCCAGGTGCTGCGCGAGCGCGGCATCGCGCTCACACTCGCCCTCGACGACGGCGCACCTCCCCTCAACGCCGACCGCGACCGGCTCATGCAGGTACTCGTCAACCTGCTCTCGAACGCGTCCAAGTTCTGCCGCGGCCGGATCGCCGTCCGCCTCCGCACCGAGGCCCCCGAGGGCGACGGGGCCACGCCCGTGCTCCGCGTCGAGGTCTCGGACGACGGGCCGGGGATCGCCCCGGCGCACCGCGAGCAGGTCTTCGAGCGCTTCCGGCAGGTTGAGCCGGCCTCGGACGGGCAGCCGGGCGGGACGGGCCTCGGCCTCGCCATCGCCCGCCGCATCGCCGAGCACCACGGCGGCCGCCTCTGGGTCGCCGACGGGGCCCCGCCGAGCGGTTCGCCGGGCGGTTCGCCGGAACCGCTTTCAGGCGCTACCTTCGTCGTCACCCTGCCCGTGGCCCCCGCGCCCTCGGCCGCTCCCACTCGCTAACGCCTGCTTCCATGCCGCACAAAGTTCTGATCGTAGACGACGAGCCGAGCATCGTGCTCTCGCTGGAGTTCCTGATGAAGCAGGCCGGGCACGAGGTCACGATTGCCCGCGACGGCGAGGCCGCGCTCGAGGCCGTCCACTCGGTCTACCCGGACCTCGTCCTGCTCGACGTGATGCTCCCGCGCCGGAGCGGCTTTGAGGTCTGCCAGACGGTCCGCGAGCACGCCGAGTTCGCCAACACCAAGATCATTCTTCTGACCGCCAAGGGCCGCGACGTAGACGTGACCAAAGGCCTCGCGCTCGGGGCCGACGACTACGTGACCAAGCCCTTCGGCACGCGCGAGCTGGTCCAGAAGGTCGAGGTGCTGCTGGAGGGCGCGTAGCGGCGACGACGAAGAGGCGGGCGTGGACCTCCCCGCCCTGAGCGAGCAGGGCCTGGGCACGAGCGTCGGCGTCGGTCAGGGCGCGGCGTCAGGCTCCGCCGCCTTCTCGTTCAGGCGGTTCGAGATGAGGAGGTAGATGCCCGCGATGCTCGGGTCGGCGATCGAGTAGAACGCGTTGATCCCCTCCTTACGGCGGCGCACGATGCCCTCACGGGCGAGGAGGCCGAGGTGCTTACTCGCGTTCGCCTGCCGCTGCTCGGTGAGGTCCATCAGCTCCTGCACGCTCAGCTCGCCGTGGGCGCGGAGGGCGTTGAGGAGGCGCAGCCGGACCGGGTGGCCGAGCACCTTGAGCCGGCGCGCGGCGCGCTCGACGAGCGCATCGGGAACGAGGGGTGGCTTCATGGCAGCGGAGCAAGTGCGCATCCAAAGATAGGGGCGGGACCCCCACGCAGCCGGACCGAATCGTAGCCTCGCCCGTACTTTCCGCCGACTTTCCACTCGACTTCACTTGGCTATGCCTACCGCCTTTGCCCGCCGCGTGCCCTGTCTCGGCGCGCTCCTGCTCCTCTTCGCCGTCGCCGCGCCCGCTGCCCTCGCCCAGAGCGCGGACCCCGTGCCGGACGACGTGCTGACGCCGCTCGACGTGGCGCGCATCCAGACAGTCGGTGCCGTCGCCGTCTCGCCCGACGGCGAGCAGGTCGCCTACACGGTCACCGTGCAGCGCGACCCGTTCGAGGCCAACGCCCGCCCCTACTCCGAACTCCACCTCTACTCCGTCGAGAGCGGCCAGACGACCGGCCTCCGCACCGGGGCCGTCTCCCACGGCAGCCTCACCTGGACGCCCGACGGCGAGCGCGTCTCCTTCCTCACCCGCCACAACGACGACACGCGCCCGGCGCTCTACACGATGGACCCGTTCACGGGCGAGATGACGCGGGTGCTCGCCTTCGACGGCGGCATCGGCTCGCCCGCGTGGAGCCCCGACGGGAGCCGCGTCGCCTTCATCTCGGCCGAGCCGACAGCGGAGAGAAGCGAGGTGCTGCCCTACCAGCCCGACATCTACGAGGAGGAGACCCCCAACCGCAAGCTGTTCGTCGCTACCCTCGGCACCGACGCCGAGCCGCAGATGATGGACGTGCCGGGGACGGTCTACACCATCGACTGGAGCGCCGACGGCACCCGCATCGCTGCCGCGATCGCGCCCGACCCGTACGTCGACAACTCGTACATGGGCAAGCGCGTCCACGTCCTCGACGCCGCGACGGGCGAGGTCGTGGCCCGCGTCGAGAACCCCGGCAAGCTCGGGGCGGTTGCGTGGAGCCCGAGCGGCGAGCACCTCGCGATGATCTCCGCCGCCGACGTCAACGACCCGAAGGAGGGGCGGCTGATGGTGGCCGACGCCTCGACCGGGCGGTTCCGCGACGTGCTCCCCAACTTCGAGGGCCACGTCACGGGCATGATGTGGGAGGACGCCGAGACGATCCGCTACTCTGCCGACCAGGGCGTCGAGACAGCCATTCGGCGCGTCGACCGGGACGGGAGCCTGGAAGTCGAGCTGCTTCCCTTCGGCGAGGCCGTCTTCACGGGCTTCGCTGCCTCCGACGACGGCGAGGTCATGGCCTTCGCTGCGAGTAGCCCGACGTATCCGACCGAACTCCACGTCGTGACCGGCGGCGAGGTCGAGCGCGTCACGGAGTCGAACCCGTGGCTGGCCGGCAAGCGTCTCGCCCGGCAGGAGGTCATCACCTACGAGGCCCGCGACGGGATGGAGATCGAGGGCCTGCTCATCCACGCGCTCGGCCACGGCGACGGCGACCGTGTCCCGCTCATCACTGTCGTCCACGGCGGGCCCGAGGCGCACTACCGCAACAACTGGCTGACGGCCTACTCGCTGCCGGGCCAGATGGCCGCCGCGAAGGGCTACGCCGTCTTTTACCCTAACTACCGCGGCTCGACCGGGCGCGGCGTGGCCTTCTCGAAGGCCGGCCAGGCCGACCCCGCCGGGGCCGAGTTCGACGACATCGTCGACGGCGTGGACCACCTCATCGCCGAGGGGATCGTGGACGAGAGCAAGGTCGGCGTGACGGGCGGCTCGTACGGCGGCTACGCGACCGGCTGGATGGCGACCCGCTACTCGGAGCGCTTCGCCGCCGGCGTCATGTTCGTCGGCATCTCGAACAAGGTCTCGAAGGTCGGCACGACCGACATCCCGAACGAGGAGTTTCTCGTCCACGCCCGCAAGCGCCCGTGGGACGACTGGCAGTTCTTCCTCGAGCGCAGCCCGATCTACTACGCCGAGCAGGGCCGGACCCCGCTCCTGATCATGCACGGGGCCGACGACCCGCGCGTCCACCCGACGCAGTCGATGGAGCTCTACCGCCACCTCAAGCTGCACGGGGAGGCCCCGGTCCGGCTCGTGTTCTACCCCGGCGAGGGCCACGGCAACCGCAACGCGACGGCGCGCTTCGACTACACCCTGCGCGCGATGCGGTGGTTCGACCACTACCTCATGGGACCCGGCGGCGACCCGCCGAGCTACGACGTCTCGGACCTCGCCGAGTCCGAGCATGAGACGATGAAGGACGCGATGGGCTCGAACTAGCCCAGCCTCCATCACGCACAACAGCACTGCCGGGTCGGGTTCGCCTCACCCGGCAGTGCTATTTGGGTGACGAGTCGCTAATTTTTTAGAGGGCTAGTTGCAGAAGGAAAGCTGCCTGTTGTGTCGTGTCGGTCCCCTGCTCCTAACGCGGACCCACGCCCGGATGCGTCTCTGCTCTGCCCTGCTCTTCTTGGTCTGCGCCACCCTCTCGTTCGTGCCGGCAGCGCAGGCACAAGTCGCCATCGAAGAGCGCGTCGAGATCGCGCCCGAGGCGGCGGCGAGGGGACAGTACGACTACCAGCCGCGCGGCAAGGGCGAGTACGTCTTCTACGGGCAGGGCGCGTCGAGCACCGGAGAGCCGCTCGGGGGCACCTTTTCCGTAGCAACATCGGATGGTGACGTGCACAGCACCTCCGTGACGAGCGGATTCAGCTTCAGCGACGAGTACCTCCGCGGCGTGTGCAGCGAGGTCGAGTACTACCACCGCAACTACTCAGCATCCGGCGATCTGCTCCGAGTCCGGGTCGATGCCGACGAGGTGGTCGACTCGCTCTGGTTCGCGCGCGGCGATGAGGTGGACGTAAACGCTGGTCTGTCGCCGACGGCGAAGCACACGTACGACATCGGTTGCGGCTTCCGGTGGACGAACCGGTGCTGGTGCCTGGAAGGGTACACGTATCCGTACACCGGTCTCACGGCGCGAGGCCGCTTCGAGGCCGACCCGCCGGACGCACTCCAACTCACCGCTGACCGCGACACGATCGCATTCCAGGAGTCGGGGCGAGAGGCGGCCTCGTTCCAGACACTCGCCGTCTACAGCTCCGGTGAGCAGGCCCCGCTCGCGGACTCGACGGAGATCACGTACACGGTGTCGTCTCCGTATGGGCAATTGCACGACATCGTAGCTGGTCACGTCGGCTCGCCGCGCGTGCTCGAGTACGGGGACCGAGGCGGCGGGCGGCTCTACTTCGATACGAAAGAAGCGGCGTTGGCGAGCGGCCCTGCGTGTGATGAGTTAGTAAGCGTGTTTGCGAGCGGAGGGGGCGTCGGCGGCGAGGCGCAGGTGGTGGTCCGAGGGAGCGGGCCGCCACCGGCATCAGACACGCTCATAGTAACCGTGAGTCCCTGGGATATCGCGGCGGGCGATTCCGCTCGGGTGTTCGGGAGGTACCAGAAGACGGGGTGCGGTCCTGGGACGCTGCCAGATACGACGCAAGTGCTCGTAGCCATCTCCTCGCTGGATCAGGGAAGCCTGAAGTATGATGGACTGCGAGGTGCCGCCTTCGTCGTCCCTTACGGAGAGCTGCGGGATGGTCAAGTGCAGTTCATGGCAGATAGCATTTCCTGTGACTCTGCCCGCGTAGCTGCCTCGGCATTCGTCAACGAGGGGCTTTGGGGAGAGGCTGAGTTCGAGGTGCAAGCGGCACAAGGGAGGCCGGCCCACACAGCTCCCGGTCTCGGCAGAGTTGGCTGCGGAGGGGCGCTTGCCTTCGAGCACGACCCAGCGACCAAGGCGGAAGTCGAGCAGTTGATTCGGGACACCTGCCCTGGTCAGTTGCCCTCTGAACTGGGGATGTACTTCCAGGCTAGCGTGCGTGCCTCACTAAATGCGGCAACGCAGGGCCATCCGATTGGCATAGAGTACAGTCCGGGTCCTGGACCTACTGTACGCCCAGTGGACGGCTGGCTCAACGGCCTCCGAGACGTAACGAAGCCTGGCTGGCCTATCATCCCTGGCTACGTGACGTCGATCCTAGAAGTGAAGTTCAACGAGATGCGGCGTGATGTCATTAAGGGTAGTCAGTATAGGTCGCATATGGATGACCTGGCTCGCAGTTACACCGCAGAAGGGGGAGTTATGCCCGGGGCCCCGCTCTACATAATCGCAACCAACTCCCAAAATCCAAGGATCGAGTGGCTCGGGAGCAACTATCGCTCAGGCAACCTTCCGAGTGAGGCGGCTAGGCGGGGCATCAACGTCATGCATCTTAGAGTAACTCGGGATGGGAGCGATTTCTACCTCAGCGGTGACCTGATAGGACCGAAGGCGGATGTGCAGAGCTGGATCAAGGACTTCGTGATGGACTGGGAACATCCATTCGTTGTATCCTGCACACCTGACATAGACCAATAGCAAACATGGGTATAAGCGTCGTCCTCCTCCGGGTGCCCCTTGAGCCTGCCGTGGACATGCTCTCGCAGCGGACGTCGTTCAACGACTTCGCCGAGTACCTCGAGACCGAACTGATGCCTTACGACCCTGAGGAAGAGAGGAGAGACGCTCCGGACCCCGAGTCTCTTGGACTAGACCTCATGAAAGCGTATAGGCTCACGCTCGACGTACTCACCGAGACCGCTCACGAGCACCACTCTAGCCTCTTCCTCACGGAGGAGTTCGCGGACCCGCTCGCCTGGGCAGCGTTCGGGGCGCGGCTCCCGAAGTGGGAGGAGGACCCCCTGCTGCGGTACAGCCTCGGCTCGGACCTCGACGCTATCTGCGACGCGCTTGGAACGATAGACGAGACGGAGATAGAGCGCCGCATCCGGCGCCTGCTCAAGGTCGCGCCGGGGTATGGAAGGGGAATCGGGCCATGGGCGCAGAGCCGCGTAAGAAAAGTGCTGCCGGCTATGCCCGAGTTCTACAGACGAGCGCGGTCGGCAGGGGAAGTCGTCATCCATCGAATGTACTAGACTGCCACAGCCTGAAAATTAGCAGCGGACATGGGTATAAGCGTCTCAGTCATCCGGGTGCCTCTTGAACCTGCGGTAGACGTGCTCTCGCGGCGAGCTTCCTTGAGCGACTTTGCGGAGTACCTAGATTTCGAACTGGTTCCCTACGATCCTGACGCAGGGGAAAGAGAAGATTTGGACCCCACGTCCCCTGAAATACGCCTCTGGAGGAGCTACGGGCTCGTACTCGACGTACTCACCGAGACTGCTCACGAACACCACTCCAGCCTGTTCATCACGGACGAGTTTGCGGACCCGCTCGCCTGGGCGGCGTTCGGAGCGCGACTTCCGAAGTGGGAAGGCGACCGTCTGCTGCGGTACAGCCTCGGCTCAGACCTCGATGCCATCTGCAGCGCGCTTGAAGCGATAGACGGGCAGGAGCTTGAACGCCGTGTTTGGCGAGTGCTGAGACTCGCTCCGCAGTACGAACCTGAAGGGTGTGAGCCGTGGGTGCAGAATCGCATGGAAGACATAGTGCCAGCCTTACAAGGACTCTTCCAGCGAGCACGTTCGGCAGGCGAAATCGTCATCCATCAAAGGTTCTAAACTGATCTCCAACTGCTTCAATCTGGCTATGCGTACCGTCCTTCTCATCACTCTGTTTGCTGCTATTCCTGCACTGGCGCAAGAGTCAGAGACGGCGCACCGCGTTCCCTTTGCTGCCGAAGGCAACACGCTCGCCCTTACGGTTGCCAACATCGCTGAGGAGCACGGTGCCACAGCCCTCAGCGTCGCCCTCGCCGAGGCCCCCGACTGGCTCGCCGTCACCCCGGCCGAGGTCGTCCTCGACGCCGTCGCGCCCGGGGCCGAGGCCCGCGCCGCCTTCTCCTTTGACGTGCTACCCCACGCCCCCGTCGGCACGCCCGCTGCGCTCCGCTTCACCGTCACCACAGTAGACAGCCAAACCTGGACGCACACCGTTCGCCTGGAGGTCGCCGCGCCGGCCGCCTTCCGGCTCGGCGGGGTCTACCCCAACCCGTTCCGAGGACAGACCACGTTCGCCTACGAACTCCCGCGCCCGAGCGAGGTCTCGCTCAGGGTCTACGACGTGCTCGGCCGCCGCGTGGGCGAGGTCGTCGACGAACGGCAGGTGGCAGGTCGGCACGAGGCGGACTGGGCACCGCCGCGCCTGGCGAGCGGGGTGTACCTGTGGCGACTGACGGTCGAGGATGCCGCGGGCGTGGTCGAGCGGCAGGGCAAGGTGCTGCTGATTCGGTAGCCCCTCGCAGCGCCTCTCAAACGCACGCGGGCGGACAGGAAGGTGCTCCCCTCCTATCCGCCTGCGCGGGCTTCGACCGAAGACGCCGCTAGCGGACGAGCGTGAGCCGCCCTGTCTCGACGCGGGAGCCGGCCTTCAGGCGGTAGAGGTAGACCCCGCTCGGGAGGCCCGCCGCCTCGAACCGCACGCGGTGGTCGCCGGCCTCAAACGGCCCGTCGGCGAGGCGGGCGACCTCGCGGCCGCGCACGTCGAAGATGGCGAGCACGACCTCGGCTACCTCGTCGAGCGCGAACCCAATCTCCGTAGCGCGGGCGAACGGGTTGGGGTAGGCCGAAATCGACGCCGTCGCCTCAACCTGCGCGTCCGGCCCAGCCGCCGCTTCCGGCCCAGCCGCTGCTTCCGGGGCGTCCTCCACCACCACCCACGGCGAGGCACCCGTGGCGATCCACGCCGCCGACATCGTCCCTTCGATCCCGGCGCTCTCCCGACCTCGGTCGGAGACGATGACGCGCAGGTCTACGGCATCGACAGCCTGACCGGGAAAAGTCCCGACCGCCACCGTGTAGGTGTAGCCTCCGGTCGGCGTCGACGTCGGGACGCTCTGGGTGTAGCTGCCGGTGGCGGTCTGCCCGCCCGAGACGGTGCCGGAGGTGACGAGCCCCTGGCCGAGCACGACGCCGCCGGGGAAGGTCGCGGCGCTGAAGAAGAGGTCGCCGGCGAGGGCGCTGCCGGTGTTGTTTCGGATCTCGAAGCCGACCTCGAACGAGCCGCCCGGGGCCACGACGATGGTCTCGCCCGGACCGGCGAGGAGGCTGACGGCGTCGCCGGTGCGGTTGCGGTACCAGGTCAGCGTACCCCCAGCCGCTACGGCCACATCTAGGGCTCCGTCGCTGTCCAGGTCGGCCACCTCGAGGACGCCGCCGCCGAGACGCAGACCGAAGCCCTCAACCGGACCGAAAGCGCCGCCGGTGTTCTCGGCGAAGAACGGCCCGATGTCGCCGTCGATCCGGCTCGTGCCGACGAGGTCCGGGTCGCCGTCGCCGTCGAGGTCCACGGCGCGCAGGTCGTCCGGGGCTTGGACGGCTGCGGCGTCGAAGACCACCTCGAACGGACCGAAGGCTCCGCCGCCGAGGTTCTCGAACGTGCCCACGACGTCCTCCACGGTCTGGCTGCTCACGACGATGTCGAGGTCGCCATCGCGGTCGAGGTCGGCGAGGTCACCGTCGCCTACGCCGCGCACGGCGTCGGAGAAGAGCGACTCGGTGAAGCGCCCGAGACCGTCGTTCTCGAAGCGCGTGATGGTGCTCGTGAACACGTCGAGGCTGAGCATGTCGAGGTCGCCGTCGCCGTCGAGGTCGCCGGCGAGGAGCGCGCTCGGCGCGACGGTCCCGAAGGGCTGCGCCGCCCCGAAGCGGCCCGTGCCGTCGTTGAGGTGGATCGCCATCCGGTCGGTGACAAGATCGAGGTCGCCGTCGCCGTCGAAGTCGCCGGCCTTGACCACCCCGACGAAGCTGGCCCCGGCCGGCACCGTCTGGGTAAGAGCAAAGCCGAAGCTGCCGTCGTTGACGTAGATCGTCAGCGCGTCGTTCTCAGCGTTGACGACGGCCAGGTCGAGGTCGCCGTCGCCGTCGAAGTCGCCCGCTTCGAGGTCGTTGGGAATAGCCGTAGCGGGCAGTACGCCCTCGAAACTAAACGTGCCGCGGTCGCGGTTTTCGTAGAGTGCGGCGCGCTGGTCCGTCTCGTCCACGTCGGGGTCGAAGCTCGCCGCGACCACGTCGGGGTCACCGTCTTGGTCGAAGTCGGCGGCGAGGAGATCCGAGGCGGCCGGCGCAGTCTGTCCGAACGGGACGGCATCGCCGAAGGAGATGGACTGGGCCTGGAGGCCGCCCCCGAAGAAGGCGAGGACCAGAGCGGAGACGCGCGCGAAGCGGCGCGCAGGGACGAAGGGGGAGGTGGAGCGGTGCATGGTGAGCCGAAGATTGGGTGCAGGGGAGGAGAGTTGAGCGTGTGAAGGGCGCGGGGCGTCTAGCGGATCAGCGTCACGCGCCGGGTCAGCGTCTGGCTCTCCGTCGTGAGGCGCACGACGTACACCCCGCTCGGCAGCGCCGCCCCGTCGAGCACGACCTCGTGCTGACCGGCTGCCAGCGGCCCGTCAGCGAGCATAGCAACCTCGCGGCCGAGCACGTCGAAGACCGCGACGCGGGCGGGCCCGGCCTCGGGCACGGTGAAGCCGACCGTGGTGCGCCCGGTGAACGGGTTGGGATAGGCCCTAAGCTGGACTGCCACGGCGCTCGAACGAGCGGTGGGCGCTGCTTCCGTCTGCTGCAGGTGCAGCGCCGCGTCCTCGACCAGCCACGCCGCATCGTCGCCCGCACGGGCTGCCCCCGTCACAGTCACGGTGAAGACCTCCTCGGCAACCGTCGTCGTGGGGAAGGTCCCGATCCGCAGCCGGTAGGTGTAGGTGCCCGGCGGTGCGTTGCCGGGGACGCGCTGGGTGTAGCTCCCCTGCGCCGTTGCCCCGTCCGGCAGCGTGCGGGCGGCGACGATCCGGCCCTCGGTCGCCGTGGTGCCGCTAGCCGTCTGGGCCGTGAAAAAGAAGTCGCCGAAGAGGCTGCTGCCGGTGGCGTTCGTGACGGTGAAGTCGAACGAGACCGAGCCGCCGGGGGCGACCGTGAGCGGGCTTGTAGCCGAGGCCTCAAAGGTGAGTCCGGTCAGCCCGAGGAACGACGCGTAGGTCGCGCCGCCCGACCCGTTCTCGCCGCGCGGCGGGTTCGGCAGCGGGTTCTCGAACAGCCCCGTCCCGAGGTTGTAGACCTGGATATTCACCGCGCTCGGGCCGAAGGTGAGGTAGGCCCGGTTGCCGCCGATGCCGACCCCGTCGAAGCCCTCGAACGAGCCCGGCGCCTCGGCGAGGTCGACGACTTCGGTGACGCTCCCCGTGCCGAGGTCGACGGCGAACAGCGAGGACCCGTCGCCGAGCGCGCTGACGCCGTAGAGCAACCCGTCGACATCGTTGAAGCCGAGACCGCGGAAGACGACCGGTTCGTTCTGGAACGTGGGGTCGAAGAGGAACGTCGCGTCGCCGCTCCCAGGGTCGACCCGGTAGAGACCGCGCGGGGCACCGCCGCTGCCCGGACCTGAGTTGGCCGCGTAGAGGACGCCGTTGCCGAAGGCGAGCCCGACGGTCCGGTTGAGCCGCAGCCCGTCCTGGTCGAACATGAGCCCGATGCCGACGGGGTCCAGAAAGTCCCCGCTCTCCGAGACCGGGAGGTAGGCGAGCCGCATGTCGGAGAGGGTGCCCCCTTCGATGACGTAGTAGATCCGGCGGTTGACCTCGTCGTCGGCGACGGCGTTCGCGGACGGGCTGTCGAACTCGGCGAAGCTGCCGTCAGTGACGTCGGTCAGCCAGGCGTTGGGGTTGGTCGCGCCCTCGGCGTAGGCGCTGAAGAGTTGAGCATGCGCCGGGCCGGCGGCGAGGCCGAGCGTGAGGGCGCAGACGAGCGCGAAGAGGACCAGCGTAGCGTGTCGCATGGAGATAGCGTTGAGGTGAGTAGGGAGAGGGAGGCGAGACCGGCCAGAGGGGAGGGCCCTGTCTATCTCCCCAGACCCCAGGCGCGAGCGGATGACCAGTCGCCGGCGCGACCGACGCGCTGACCTCCCCGTTTCCTGCTCAGAACTGAACCCGGAGTTGGGCGCTCCAGCGGCGGCCCGGCACCCCGCGCTCGACGGGCACCCCGCCCGCGCCGAGCGTGCTCCGGCTCCAGTCGTACACGTCGCCGCCGTCGAGGGCGTCGAGGAGGCCGAGGTCCAGGCGAACCCAGGCTGGCCCGACGCGGCGGGCGAGGTAGACGCCGAGGTCGAGCCGCAGCGCCGCCGGCAGCCTGTCCTGCTCCGGCGCGCCGAGCGTGTCCCGGAACTCTTCGGCGACGAGGCCCGAGGCGGCTGGGAGGTAGTCGTAGTACGCGCCGCGGTAGCCCCACGAGCGGCCGAGGAGCGCCTGCCCGCTGCCACGCACGCCGAGGCCGCGTCCGAGCCGCACGTCGGCGTCGAGGCCGAGGCGGTGGGGGACCGTCCACGGCGTCGCCACGCGCCGACCGTCGTAGCGCCCGGGCACAGTGCGCCGGGCGTGCTCCGCGCTGTAGCTCGCGCTCGACCGCACCCGGTCTCCCTCGTACTCGAGCCGGAGACCTGCGCCGAGGGTTCGGCCGCTTGCGGGAGCGACGGCGGTGGCTACGTCCCGAACCGGGCCCGGGCCTTGCAGCGCCGGCGCGTCGAGGGCGAGGAGCCGGCTCTCCCAGCGGGCGAAGGCTTCGGCGCGGAGCGTCCACCGCATGCCCGGCATCACGAGGGCGTCGGCGGCGAGGTGGAGGGCGCGCGGCGGGGCCTCGCTCGTCGTGGGCAGCCAGAACAGCACCTCGGGCGCGACCGCCGCCGGGCCGGGGTTGCGGAAGGCGAAGCCGCTGACGAACTGCCGGTAGAGGCCCCCCGCGAGGCGGAGCGCGTAGGCCCCGAACGGTGCGGCCCCGTCGTAGCGGACAGCCGCCCGCGGCTCAGCGTAGAGCGTCTGCCGGGCTGGGAGAAAGGTCAGCCGCACGCCCCCTTCGAGCACCGTCCGCAGCCCGAGCGTCGCCTGCCCGTCGAGGCGCCCGGTGAGGCTCCACGCCGCCGCGTCGAGCGCGAGGGGCGCGATGAAGTCGTGCCCGGCCCGGAAGCGGGCGCGGGCGTACTCCACGCCCAGCCCGGCAGTGAGGTCGGTGCCCGGCTCCAGGCTGAAGGTGCCGTCGGCGTCGAGCGCGAGTTCGGTCAGCGCGTGGGCCGCGTCCCCGCCGCGCCCGTCGCCGATGCGCCCGAGGAGGGCCGCGTCCTCGCCGGGTGTGCCCGAGCGCTCGGCCTGCCCGAAGCGGTAGGCGTAGCCAGAGTCGTGGTGCGCCGCGCGCGCCTGCACGCCGACCACGCCGCGTGCGCCGACGAGGTGGCGGTAGCGGACCTGCCCCGTGCCGTTGAGCCAGTCGTAGGCGTCGCGGAAGGCGAGGAGGCGGTCCGGCTCACCGGTCGAGGCGAGCGTGGCGGTGCGGTCGGCGTCCACCTGGTTGCGGGCGTAGTAGGCCGAGGCGTGGAGCGTGGCGTAGGGCGAGGGCCGGAAGCGGGCGGCGGCGTGGAGGTCGGTAAACGACACGTCTGGGCGGTACAGGGCGGGCGCGAGCGCATCGGCCGAGACCGGCCTTTCCAGCCAGAGGCCGGTGAAGACGGGGTCGGCGCGGCCCCAGGCGTCGAGGAGGCGGCGCACGCCGGGGTCCTCGACAGCGCTCCACGCGCTGTGCCGGACGGCCGCCATCGCTTGGCCGCCGCGCGCGCCGAGCGGACCGCTGAGCCGGACGTTGACGCCGACCGGGTCGAGGAGAACTTCGGCACCGGAACGGTCGCTCCCGAGCCGGTGCGCGAAGTCGACGGCCCCGGTGAGTTGGCTGCCGGCGGCCGTCCCGAAGCCGGCCTTCTGGACCGTCATGCGCCCGAGCGCGAGCGGGCTGAACGCGCCGAGGTGGCGGCCGAGCACGACGGGGTCGCGCACCGGCACACCGTCGAGGCGAACGACGTGCTCGGTCGGGCTGCCGCCCTGGACGTGAAGGTCGGCGAGGGCGGGAGTCGCCGACACGCCGAGGACGCGCCGCGCCCCCGCCATCACGTCGGCCGACGCGGTGGCGTAGGGGGTTGCCTCGGCCGGCTCCGCCGCGCCGAGGCCCAGCAGCGCCGACGGCAGGCGCTGCGCCAGCCCGTCCACGACGACCGGTTCCGCCTCGGCCCCCCGCCCGTCGAGCGCGATCTCGAGCCGCTCCGCCGTCCCCGGCTCGATCCAGACCGGGCGCGGTGCCGAGGCGCGGTAGGCTACGTGCGTCGCCACGACCTGGTAGCGGCCGGGTCGCAGGTCAGCGAACGCGAAGAGGCCGTCGGTGTCAGCCGCCGTCGCGGTCGAGGCGTCGGTGAGGAGGACGTGCGCGAAGGGGAGCGGTTCGCCGGTCTCCGCGTCCACCACGCGCCCGGCCAGCCGCCCCGGCAGCGGCTCCGCGACGACGGCTTCGATGAGGACGTAGGCCCCGGTCGAGGAGCGGACATAGTCGAGGCCGGTCCCGTCGAGGATGCACTGGAGGAGCGTCTCGACCGAGCCGGCGCGGTGCGCGCAGAACACGCGCTGCTCCGGCGCGAGGTCGGAGGGGTAGACCAGCTCGATGCCGGTCAGGCGGACGACCTCGGCGAGTGCGTCCTGGAGCGTAGCCCCGCGCACGGTCAGGTCGTAGCTCGGCTGTGCGGCGGCCGTGCCGGCGCAGACCACGAAGAGGAGGAGCAACAACCGTCGAGACGGGCTCATCGCGCCTGCGTCGTGTCCCGGAGGAAGCGGTAGCCACCCTGAAGGCGCTCCACGCGCAGGCCCGCCGCAAGCGCGATGTCGCTCAGGAGCGCCTCGACACTGCGCTCGCCGACGTAGAACGTCAGCGGCCGGTCGAGCGGTACGCCCTCGGCGGCCTGGACCTCCACGCCGTAGCGACGCTCGATCTCGCGGAGGACCACGGCCAGCGGCTCGTCCTCGACGGCGAAGCCGCCGCTCCGCCACGCGAGCGCTTGGTTGAGCGCGACCGCTGCCGGTGCCGCCGGCGCAGCGCCGGCGGCGACCGCCGTCGCCTCGCCTGGCCGGAGCACGACCGGAGCAGCCCCGTCACGCGTCGCCACCCGGACGCTCCCCTCCTCCAGCATCACGCGCGTCGCCGGCCCCGGGTCGTCCGCGAAGGCGCGGACGCCGAAGCGCGTCCCGAGGACGGTCACCGAGGCGCTGAACGTCTCCACGACGAACGGGCGCGGCGCGGTCTCGACGGCAAAAAAGGCCTCGCCGCGAAGTTCGACGCGGCGCGCTGCGTCCGGCCGGAAGAACCAGGCCCGGAACCCGCTGCGGTAGGCTATCTCGGAGCCGCCGCTCAGCTCGACGCGGGAGCCGTCCGGGAGCGCTACGCTGACCCGCTCCCCCGGTGCGGCCTCCGCGACGACAGGCCGCTGCAGCCACCACGCGCTCACCATCAGGCAGGCGGCGAGGACGCTGGCGACCGAGGCCCACCGGACGATCCGGCCAGGGCGGGGTACGGCGTCGCGGTCGGCCGCGCGCCGGGACGCGGCACCTGAACCGGAGCGAGCGATGCGGCGCTCCAGGTCGGCCAGGGCCTCGTCGGTCGATGGAACGCCGTCGAGGAGGCCGCCGGCCGCCGGACTGTCGCCGAGCGTGTCCCAGAGGCGGGCGGCGCGGGCGGCCTCGTCGGGCTGTCCGTCGTAAGCTGAGAGGAGATCGGGAGGAAGGTCAGACATAACAGGTAGGTCTGGTCGGACAAAGAAGCTCATGCCGGGGTTTCGTCTTCGAAGGCGTCGAGCCGCGCCTGGAGCGTACCGAGGGCGCGGACGATGTGGTTGTTCACGGTGCGCGGCGCGACGCCCATCGCCTCGGCCGCTTCGCGGTGGCTGAGGCCCTCGAACCGCGTCAGCGAGAGCGCCTCCCGCTGGCGCTCCGGCAGGTCGCCGAGCCAGCGGCCCAGCCGGACCCGGAGCCGGTCGGCGTCGAGGCGTTGAGCGGGGGAGACCGTAGGCTCGGCCATGTGCCGGATTTCGTCGTGCTTGCGCTGCCGGGTCCGGCGGGCGCGCTTGTGGTTGAGCGCTCGGTTGCGCGCCATCCGGTAGAGAAGCCCCCGGAGCGTCTGCTCGGGGTCGAGTGTGGTACGCATCTCCCACAGCATGACGAAGACGTCCTGGACGAGGTCGTGGGCGAGGGGCGCGTCGCCGGTGAAGCGAGCTACATAGCGCAGCAGCGGCTCCCGGAGCGCACGGAACACCTCGGCGAACGCCTCGCGGTCCGAGGCCCGGAGCCGCCGGCAGAGCGCTGCGAAATGGGGTTCGTCGGACACAGATCGCGCCAGTGGGGATCGGGTGAGTGGGGGCACATACTACACAGCACGCGGCACGCCGAGCGTGACCAGTCTCCGGCGTGCCGCGCGTTGCTGGGACTGAGCTTCCGCCGCAGCCTGCGAGCGGGTACCGGTTAGTATCCGCCTCCGCCGTTCGGGTCGTCGTCGCCCGGCCCATCGTCCGAGCCACCGCTCGAAGGCGGTGCGGGCGCGGTCGCCTCGTTCACCACGAGGAAGGTGCCGGGGTTGGGCTGGCTCACGCCGCGCGTGTCGCCGCGGCCCTCGTCGCCGCCGAAGAAGTAGAGCGGCCAGCCCTTGTAGGTGAGCTGCGTCCGCCCGCCGACGCTGATCGTGCCGAAGTCGCTGCGGCCGGCCGTGCTTGGGGCAGCCCCGTTGCCGGCGTAGACCGGCCAGGCGGCGTCGTTGCTGAAGTCCGGCGCGGTGAAGGTGTTCTCGCCGTCCCGGTCGGCCCCGAAGCGGTAGAGCGTGCGGCCCCGGTCGTCGGTGAAGTAGCGCGTCAGGCCGGTGCCTTCAGCGAGGTCCTCGGTGTAGGCCGTGCCGTCGGCGCCGACGAGCTGGCCGCGGACGAGGAGGACAGCGTAGTCCGGCTTGGCGACGAACCACACCTCGCCGACGCCGTCGCCCTGCACGCTGCCCGGGGCCTCGACCTGGCCGTCGCCGGCGGGAGCGTAGTAGTAGAGCGGCCAGCCCTTGTAGGTCGTCTGACGGAGCCCATCGGCGCGCGTGATCTGGTCCACGTCGGCTGGGTCGAGGCCGCTTGCGAGGCGCAGGTCCTCGGCAAAGAAGACGGGCCAGGCGTCCAGGCAGCCGCCGGCGCAGGCCCCGAGGCCGTCGGCGTCGCCAGCGAAGACGTAGAGCGTGCGCCCCGCCTCGTCGGTGAGGATGCTTCCGAGGGCGTCGTCGGTAGCAAGGTCGAGGGGGAAGCGCTCCGCCGGCTCGTCGCTTGCGCTGTCGCAGGCGCTGAGCGTGAGGAGGGCGAGGAGGGCAGCGAGGTGGGAGAGACGTGCTAGCATGACAGGTACCGGTTGAGAAGGCCGCCGGGTACCACACCCGGCGTTCGGACCCATCAGACCCCGAGGTCTCTTCCATGACCACTCGCTGGTCCAGACTAATACCACCTCTGAGGATTGTTGCCTCACTCTCATGTCATGCCCGCGCAGGCGGGCATCCATCAGGCGGCGGCGCTTCACGTAGGGGGGTGCATGGGTCCCCGCCTACGCGGGGACGACCTCGTGTAGGTGAGACACTATCC
>JBCDKT010000029.1 GCA_038746285.1 Bacteroidota bacterium | reverse complement strand
TTTCGCGTCGTCTTGTGGGTGGTGGTGACCGTCGTGGTGATCGCCTTCGTGATGTGGCACGCCGCGCGCGTCCGCCGCGACCCGACCCGCAGCCCGACGTTCGAGATCGACCAGCGGAAGCGCCGCGACGGTCTCCACCTCAACATGGAGGGAGGTACTGAACTGACGGGTCGACAGAAAACGGTGCTCGCGGTTTTCTTCCTCGGGATAGTAATTCTTGTTTGGGGTGTATTGCCCAAGTCACAGGCATTTGACGTCCCATTCGGCTACACCATCACCATCCACGGGTTGTCTTACTATGTCGGAGGGCCCCAGTGGTATATCAATGAAATCGCTGCTCTCTTCGTCGCGCTGGGAATTTTGATGGGGGCCATTGGTGGTCTTGGGGCGAATGGCACGGCGCGGGCGTTCATGGTCGGTGCCAAAGACCTCGTCGCGACGGCCGTCATCATCGGCCTCGCGCGCGGCATCCTGGTCGTGATGCAGGACGGGCAGGTGATCGACACGATCCTCCACGCCCTCGCCTCGGGGCTGGAGGGCACCGGCTCGGCAGTGGCGGCGATGGCGATGTTCGCGTCGCAGACCGTCATCAACTTCTTCGTCCCGAGTGGGAGCGGGCAGGCCGCGCTCACGATGCCGCTCATGGCCCCGCTCTCCGACCTCGTCGGCGTCACCCGGCAGACCGCCGTCCTCGCCTTCCAGATGGGCGACGGCTTCACGAACATGATCATCCCGACGAGCGCCGTCCTGATGGGTGCGCTCACCCTCGCCGACGTGCCGTGGCAGACGTGGGCGCGGTGGATGCTCCCGCTCCAGCTCGCCCTCTTCGCCCTCGGCCTCGCGGTCCTCGCCGTCGCTGTGTCGATAGGGTGGGGAGCGGTGTAGCCCGTGCTGCCGGACTTAGCCGAAGAAGCTCAACACGTCCACGCCGACCACGAATACGGCGATGACCATGAGGACGACAGCCAAGACGGCCATCGAGGCGGCGGTGATTTGGGTGATGCGGCGTTTTTCCATGAGGGCGAGAGGGGAGAAAGGCTGGTCTTTCTAGTCAGTCCTCGACGTTGTCGATCTGGGCTTTCTGGAGGGTGCCGGAGTAGTCGACGTAGACCGTCTTGGTCTCGGTGTAGAAGTCGAAGACCTCCCAGCCGCCTTCGCGGTGACCGTTGCCGGTGCCCTTGACGCCGCCGAACGGCATGTGCGCCTCGGCCCCGATCGTCGGGCCGTTGATGTAGGTGATCCCGGCCTCGATGTCGCGCATCGCGCGGAAGGCGCGGGCCACGTCTCGGGTGTAGACCGCCGACGAGAGGCCGTAGGGGACGTTGTTCGCCACCTCGATGGCCTCGTCGAAGTTCTGGATCTTGATGACGGAGAGGAACGGGCCGAAGACCTCCTCCTTCGCTACCCGCATCTCGGGCGTTACGCCGGTGAAGATGGTCGGCTGGAAGAAGTGGCCGTCACTCAGCCCGTCGCCCGTCGCGCGCTCGCCGCCGAGGGTGAGGGTTGCGCCTTCCTCTTGGGCGATCTCGACGTAGCGCTCGACTTTCTCAATCGCCTTGCCGTTGATCATCGGCCCCATCTCGGTGTCGTCGTCGTTGCCGTAGCCGAGCGTGAGGGCCGAGGCGCGCGCCTTCAGCATGTCGACGAGTCGGTCGTGCACGTCCTCGTGGACGATCAGGCGCGAGGTGGCGGTGCAGCGCTGGCCCGTCGTGCCGAAGGCACCCCAGAGGAGGCCCTCGACGGCGAGATCGAGGTCGGCGTCCTCCATCACGATCATCGGATTCTTGCCGCCCATCTCGAAGCTGAAGCGCTTGTGCATCCGCCCGCAGACGGCACCGATGTGCGAGCCGGTCTCGGTCGAGCCGGTGAAGGTGATGACGTTCGTGCCCTCGTGCTCGACCATCGCCTGACCGACGTCGCCCGCGCCCTGGACGAGGTTCACCACGCCGTCCGGGAAGCCCGCGTCGATCATCGCCTGGACGAGCAGGCGGCCGCTGTTCGGGGCGTCCTCGCTCGGCTTGAAGACGACTGTATTGCCCGCGAGCAGGGCGGGAAACATCTTCCACGTCGGGACCGCGACCGGGAAGTTCCACGCCGTGATCACGCCGACTACGCCAATCGGGAGACGGACCGACATGTTGAACTTGTTCGACAGTTCGCTCGGGACGGTGTAGCCGAAGAGGCGACGGCCTTCCGTCGCGGCGTAGTAGGCGGTGTCGATGGCCTCCTGCACGTCGCCCTTTGTCTCAAAGAACGGCTTGCCCATCTCGCGCGTCATCGCGTGGGCCAGGTCCGACTTGCGCTCGGTCAGGATGTCGCCGAGGCGGCGGAGGATGTCGCCGCGCTGCGGGGCGGGCATCAGCCGCCAGCCGTCGTACGCCGCGCGCGCCGCCTTCACCGCCGCGTCCACGTCCTCGGCGGTCGACTTCGGGAAGTGGCCGATGAGGTCGGACTGCCGGGCGGGGTTGCGGTCCTCGAAGGTCTCGCCGGAGGAGGCGTCGCGCCACCGGCCGCCGATGTAGTTCTGGAAGGTTTGGACGGCCGTATCGGTACCGTTGGTCGCGAGGGTTTCTGCCATGATCTCAAACGTGATGCGGGGGAAAGGGAGTGCGCCGCGTTGGGCGAGTGGGTAACTTACCGGTACCTCGCCCGCCGGGTCCGTCCGCTTTCCGTGGATTCCAGCGTGCGAGTGTGGGGGTATGGGAGGATGGGGGAGTACGGTGCTCTCGACCCTCATGCTGAACCCTCGCGCACTCACACTCTCAAACCTTTAGCCCCATGCAAGTCCTCGACCTCGAAGCCCGCCTCTCGGAGCGCGTGCGCTCCGTCCCACCCTCCGGCATCCGCCGCTTCTTCGAGATCGCGGGGACGATGGGAGACGTGGACCCGCCCCTCGTCTCGCTCGGCATCGGCGAGCCCGACTTCGTCTCCCCGCAGCCGGTGATCGACGCGGCGAAGGCGTCGCTCGACGCGGGCCGGACGGGCTACACGGCGAACGCCGGACTGCCCGAACTGCGCGATGCGATCAGCGAGGAGATCGACCGGCTCTACGGGGTGAGCTACGACCCCGGCAGCGAGATCCTTGTCTCGGTCGGGGTGAGCGAGGCGATGCAGCTTGCGATGCTGGCCCTGCTCGGACCGGGCGACGAGGTCCTGATCCCCGAGCCCTGCTTCGTGAGCTACGGCCCGACGGCCAAGTTCGCCGGGGCCGAGGTGGTCTACGTCCCGACGCGCGCCGAGCACGACTTCCAGGTCACCGCCGAGGACATCGAGAGCCGCATCACGCCGCGCACGAAGCTGCTCTTCCTCGGCTACCCCAACAACCCGACCGGGGCCGTGCTGCGCCGCGAGACGCTGGAAGCGATCGCCGAGGTCGTCGTCCGGCACGACCTCCTCGTGCTCTCGGACGAGATCTACGACCGGCTCGTCTACGGCGAGGCCTACAGCGAGGGCCACACCTGCCTGCCGTCGATTCCGTCGCTGCGGGACCGGACGGTTCTGCTCGGCGGGTTCTCGAAGGGCTACGCGATGACGGGCTGGCGGATCGGCTATTGCTGCGCGCCGCCGGACATCCTGAAGGCGATCTACAAGTGCCACCAGTACGTCGTCATGAGCGCGCCGACGATGGGGCAGATCGGAGCCGTCGCCGCGATCCGAGAGTGTCAACCGCACGTCGAAGAGATGCGCCAGGCTTACGACGCCCGCCGCCGCGTGATCGTGGACGGCCTCCGCGCCGCCGGCCTGCCGACGTTCGAGCCGGAGGGCGCGTTCTACGCCTTCCCCGACATCACCTCGACCGGCCTCTCGTCGGAGGACTTCGCGCAGCGGCTCTTGCAGGAGGAGCACGTCGCCTGCGTCCCCGGCGACGCCTTCGGCCCGAGCGGGACGGGCTACCTCCGCTGCTCGTACGCGACGAGCCTGGAGAACGTCACCGAGGCCGTCCGCCGCATCGGCGCCTTCGCCGAGCGCGCCCGCGCCGAGTAATCCTTCCACCCCTCCGCTCCTCCTGATGCGCTTTGCGTTCCTGCTCCTACTCCTAGCCTCCTCCACTGCTGCCCGGGCTCAAACCGAATACATCCTGGATGGGCGACCCAGTGCAGGGTTCGGTCTGGCGCTGCTGACCGGAGACGGGCAAAGTGGGTTCGGGGTCGGGCTGGAAGCCCTTGCGACTCCCCGGCTTGGTGCTTCACTGACTTACTCCAGTACGACGGCCGAGGTCACCGAGGACTTCGGCGGGCCCAGCGAGGTCGAAGCGCGTGCGTTCAGTGTCGGACTGCGGGTGTATCCGGGACGGCAGGGCCTCGATGGACCGGTGACCGTCGGCCTGGGAATTGGCATTGGAAGGTTGATGGAGGCGGAGGCCCTGGCGCTCAACGTCGGCGCCGTCCTGGCTAGAGCATTTGGGCCGCCCGAAGCAGGTATTCTCTTCGTCCCTAAGCTCGAACTGGGGCTCGTGCTGGCGCTCTCGGAGGCCGCGGCTGCCGCTGCGCAGACCCTGAGCGCTGGACTAGGTGTGGGGCTGCAGGTCAGCCCTGGCACTTTTCTGACGTTGCAGCCCTCAGCCGCTATCACCCTCAACAATCAGGAGACGGACCTGCTCCTCGTCGGTACCGTCGGCTTGAGTATTGCCCTCCAGGGGGATGGGACTTCAGGGGGGTAGTTTGAAGTCCCCACGTACTAGGCCTCGCTCTCGCAGCGTCTGTCTATCTGAATCGCTCCCTCATCCCGGTCCCCTGCTCATGCGCGTCTCGCTCTTCGCCGCTGCCCTCTGCCTCACCCTCGCCGCCTGCTCGTCCACGCAGCAGGTCTACGAAGTCACCGAGGTGGACCGCCCGCCCGAGTTCGAGCGCGACACACTCGTCGTCGAGGACCCGGCCGGGGTGACCTACGTCCTGCCCGCCGCCGTCACGCCGGACGTGGCCCCGGACCGCAGCGTGGACATCCTCTCGACGGCGCTCGACCTCGCCTTCGGCTTCGAGGACGAAACGGTGCAGGGGACGGCGCGGCACACGCTCACGCCGCTCCGTAGCGGTGTAGAGTCGTTCTATCTCCACGCGGCCGACATGGAGATCGAGAACGTCCGGCAGATCGGCGAGCGCGGGGTGGGGCACGGCTACGAGGGCGACCGCCTGACGGTCACGCCCGCCACGCCGCTCGCCATAGACTCGGTCTACACGTTCGAGATCGACTACCTCGCCCGCCCGACGCTGGCCGGGCAGGGGGCGCTCGGCGACGGCGGCTCGGGCCTCTACTTCATCGACCCGTCCGGCACCGACCCGGGCCGCCCGACGCAGCTCTGGACCCAGGGCCAGGCCGAGAGCAACCGCCGCTGGTTCCCGACCTGGGACTACCCCAACGACCGGATGGGCTTTGAGATTTCAATGACCGTCCCGGACTCGCTCGTCACCGCTGCGAACGGCGCGCTCGTCGAGCAGACCGACCTCGGGAGCGGGATGCGGCGCGACCGCTACGTGCTCGAGGGCGACCAGGTCGCCTACCTCGCCGCCGTCGCCGCCGGGCCGTTCGCGGTCGTCCGCGACTCGGTGATGAGCGTGGACAGCACGGCGATCCCGCTCGCCTACTTCGTCGAGCCGGAGTTCGAGGAGGCGGTGCCGCGCATCTTCGGCGAGACGCCGCGCATGATGGAGGTTTTCGAGGAAAAGTTCGGCGTGCCCTACCCCTGGCCCGACTACAAGCAGATGGCCGTCCGCGACTTCACCGCTGGCGGGATGGAGAACACGACGATCACCCTCCTCTTCGAGCACATCCAGACCGACGAGCGCGCCTACCTCGACTACACCGGGCGCGACCTCATCGCCCACGAGCTCGCCCACCAGTGGTTCGGCAACCTCGTGACGACGAAAGACTGGGCCAACCTCGCGCTCAACGAGAGCTTCGCGTCGTACTTCGAGGAGGTCTACCTCGAAGAAGCCTTCGGCCGCGCCGAGGCCCAGGCCCACGGCATCGCCGACCGCGACGGGTACTTCGCCGAGGCCGAGCGGCACCGCCGCCCGATCGTGTGGTACGGCTACAGCGCCCCCGACGGCATGTTCGACCGGCACACCTACCAGAAGGGCGGGCAGGTGCTCAACCAACTCCGGTTCGAACTCGGCGACGACGCGTTCTGGCGCGGGATGCAGCACTACCTCACCAAGCACCGGTACGGCAGCGTCGAGATGGCCGACTTCCGCATCGCGATGGAGGAGACCTCGGGCCGCAGCCTGCGACGCTTCTTCGACCAGTGGTGGCACCGGCCCGGCCACCCGGTGCTCGAAGTCGAGCAGGCCTACTTCGCCGGGTCGAGCGTCTACACCGTGCAGGTCGTCCAGCGCCAGGACCTGGCGAATGCGCCGACGTTCGCCTTCGAGACGAACATCGAACTCAACTACCCGAACCAGCCGCGCGAGGTGCGCCGCGTCCGCATCGCACGCGCCGACACGACGCTCCGGTTCTCAGTCCCCGAGGCCCCGAGCTTCGTCCGCTTCGACGAGGGCAACTGGACCTTCGCTGACATCCTGCTCCGGCAGCCGCTGGCCGAGACGCTCGTGCAGGCCGTCGAGGACGACGAGATGGCGGGGCGCTACGACGCCGTCGTGGCCCTCGCCGGGCGCGACCTCAACCTGCAGGTGCGCGAGGTCCTGCTTCGCGCCGCCACGGAGGACGCGCACCCGCTCGTCCGCGAGCGCGCCGCCGGAGCCCTCGAACCCTACGCCGGCATCCCCGAAGTCACCGAGACGCTCGCGCAGCTCGGGCAGGCGGACGAGACGCCAGCCGTGCGCCGCGCTGCGCTCCGCAGCCTCGCCGAGGCCGACTCGGCAGCCCTCGTTCGGCCTGCCCTGCGCGCGGCCCTGGACGATGCGTCGTATCTCACCCAGGCCCAGGCGGTCCGGCTCTACGCCAAGCGCTTCCGCGACGATGCCTTCGACGCCGTGCAGCCCCTCCTCGACGCGCCGCTCTCGTGGCGGGGCCGCGTGGAGCAGGCACTCGTCGAGGTCATCACCGAGTACCGGCTCGGCGGGGTGGCCGGGGCCGAGTACCTCGCGGCGCAGACCGACGTGCTGCGCCCGGATCCTGTCCGCCTGAGCGCCATCGAGGGCCTTCTGGTTCTCGGTCGGCGGGACGAGGACATCCGCATGTTTGCGGCCGGGGCGCTCGCGGCGCGCGTCGGCGACCTGCGCCCGGCCGTGCGCGAGGCCGTAGCCGAGGCCCTCGGCGAGATCGGCGACGCGGCGGCGCTCGAAGCGCTCGAAGCCCAGGCCGAGGTGGAGCGCGACGCGGACGTGCAGGCGGCCCTGCGCGGGGCTATCGAGCAGCGCAAGAAAGGCTCCACGCAGGTGGGCAGCGGCGAGTAGCGCCTATCTTGCCGACGCACCCGACCCGCGATGCGATGAACAGAGACGACTGGACCGGCCTCGGCGTGAGCCTGGCGCTACACGCACTCGTCCTGCTTGGCTTCGCCGTCGTCTCCGGGGCCGCGCCGCCCGAGCCGCTCGGCCTCGTCGAGGTCGAGTTCGGCCCGTTCGAAATGGCGCAGCCCGCGACGCGCGCCGAGACGCAGCGGCCCGCGCCGACGACCCCGCGCCCCAACCCGCAGCCCACGCCGCCGCGCCCGGAGCCGACCTCCCAGCAGACGAAGCCGGTCAAGCTCCCCGACCCGCCGCCCGCGCAGGAAAAAGAAACGGTCCCTCCGCCGACGCCGGAGGAGACCACGCCCGAGCCGGAGCGCGAGACCCTCCCCGAGCAGCCTGTCGCCGACCCCGCGCCCATCGACCAGACCGGCGGCAACCCGGCGGGTACGGTCGGCTCCACGTCCGAAGAAGGCGACGAGGGGACGGGCACCACGCGCCGCGCGCCGTACTCGATTGACGGCCTCAACCGGACGCCGCGCCGCGCGCCGCTGCCGCAGAACCCCGGCGGCGTCGGGACGGTGACCGTCCGCGTGACCGTCGCGCCGAACGGCGGGGTAGCCCAGGTGCTCATCCTGCGCCGGGCCGGGCCGGCGCTCGACCGCGCCGTGCAGGACGCCGTCCGCGGCTGGACGTTCAACCCGCTCCCGCCCGCCGCGCCGCAGGAGAACCAGGAGGGCACGATCACCTTCTTCTTCAGCCTGGACTGACGCTGGAAGCGGGCCCCTCAGTTTTATGCGTCCTCATCTCCAGGGTTGAACGCACGGTCTACGTCCTGCGCTTCGTGGAGCACGCGCTGCACGTCGATTCCGTCGTCGAGCGGTTGATAGAAGACGACATGGCGACCTACGGGAAAGCTCCTGAGCCCGGTTGCCAGTTCGGGTCGCGCCCGCCCGAGGCCGGGGTTCTCGGCGAGTAACTCGAACGCCTTGTCGATCTCCCGAATTCGCTTGTCGGCACCGGCTACGCTTCGGGCAGCGATGTAGTCCCACAGGTTTAGAGATCGAGGCGTGCTTCTGGAGTCTGCTCGATGCGAGGCATCAGGACTCCCCCTCGCGCCTCGCGCGTGCCTCGGCCAAAAACACGTCGAGGTCCCAGGGTGTAGAGACGCCGCTTGTGCGTCCTTCTTCAATGAGCCGCCGCAACTCCTGCAGCTTCGCCTCCCGGAGCATCTCGCGCTCGCTGAAGAGGCGCAGGCTGTCGCGCACAACCTCGCTGGCGGAAGCGTAGCGCCCTTCCGCAACGACCTGGCTGACGAGTTTCTTCTGCTCGTCGGTGACGGTGACGTTCAGGCTCTGCATAGGCTTAGGACGAATGGACTACGATAGCGTTCAGTGTCATTAAATGGCATCAGTTTCCAAGAGATCTCACCTTGAGCTCGGACGGACCCGGCCTGCCCCAGGGACCTTTCGCACCGAGTGGCCGTGTAGGGGGAACCCCTTTCTACTCACCACTTCCAGGAGGACCTCATGGCTGGCAAAAAGATTCTCATGCTCGTCGGCGACTTCGTCGAGGACTACGAGGTGATGGTGCCGTTCCAAGCGCTCCAGATGGTCGGGCACGCCGTCCACGCCGTCTGCCCCGACAAGGAAGACGGCGGCAGCGTCAAGACGGCCATCCACGACTTCGAGGGCGACCAGACCTACACCGAGAAGCCCGGGCACAACTTCGCGCTCAACGCCACCTTCGACGCGGTCGACGAGGCCGACTACGACGCGCTCGTGATCCCCGGCGGGCGCGCCCCCGAGTACCTCCGCCTCAACGACCGCGTGCTCGACATCGTCCGCCACTTCGACCGCGAGAACAAGCCCATCGCCGCCGTTTGCCACGGCGCGCAGATCCTCGCCGCCGCCGGCATCCTCGACGGGCGAAGCTGCTCGGCCTACCCCGCGTGCGGCCCCGAAGTCACCCGCGCCGGCGGCCGCTACGCCGACATCGACGTGACCGAGGCCGAGGTCGACGGCAACCTCGTCACCGCCCCGGCCTGGCCTGCCCACCCGAAGTGGCTCGCCGCCTTCCTCGACGTGCTCGGCACCCGCATCGAGCACGCCGAACCGGCGATGGCCTGACACGCATCAACGTGTACCCTGCGAGGGCGGCCGGTCGGTCGCCCTCGCATGCTACAGGTCCACGGCAAACTCGGTGCGGACGAAGAGGCGGTTGGTGTCGCGGTCCCACTGCTGGAGGTCGGCGAAGACGTTGAGCGCGATGTCGCGGACCGGCTCCCACGTCAGGCCGACCGTCAGGCCGGGGCCTGCGAAGCGGTCGCCCGCGAGGAAGATTTTGGAGAAGTCGTCGAACGGTGGCTGGCGCCCGTCGGCGATGTCGCCCCCGACGTTGCGGGTGACCTCGCCGGTCTCGGGGTCCACGATGTTCTCGCCGCGCCGGGCGTAGCGCGCCCGGACCTCGCCGCGCGTCCGGTAGGGTCCCCACGCCCGCAGCCCGACCTCGACCTGGTCCGCGTTCGGGCCGAGCGGGTGCCCGAGGCCGAAGCCGTTGTGCTGGTAGGCATTGTAGAACGACCCGTCGAGCAGGAAGCGGTGGGTGTAGACGAACGGCTCGACGCGGGTGTACTCGACCCACCCGAGCGCCGGCCCGAGCGTGCCGCCGAGCCCCGCCTGCACCGCCCACTTGTTGTTGAACGAGTTCTGGCCCAGCAGTCCGAAGTCGAGGTCGTCGGCGAGGAAAGTGCCGTAGACCTCGACGCCGTCGAGGGGCCGGAAGACGGCTTCGAGCGCGAAGAGGGAGTTGTCGCGGTCCCAGAGCGCGTGCTCGGCAGGCTTGATCGGGTTGATCGGGTTGAGGTAGGCCAGCTCCGGCCCGCGCTGGCCGTAGACCACCATTTCGGTGAACGCAAGCTGGAGCCGCCGCCACGGGTTGAGCGTGAGGCGGTGGAGGGCGAGGTAGCGCTCCGGCCCGAGGAGGACGCCGCTGCCCTCGTCACCCGGAACGACAAACGACTGGTCGCCGAGCGCGCCGTGGACAAACTGGTACTGCACGACCCGCGTGTCGAGGCCGAGACGGACGAAGGAGAAGTAGTCCGCGTTCTCGGTCATCAGCAGCCCGTCGCCGAACGAGGAGCCCAGGAGCAGGCGGGCGTGGGCGATCTCGGCCGAGAACGTGCGGCTCGCGGCGCGCAGCGAGGTCGTCGCCTGGTCGAAGTTGCCGGGCGGGACGTCGGCGCGCCCGATGTAGTAGAGCGGGGCCAGCCCCGGGTCGGCCTGGAGCACGCGGGTGTCGCCCGTGACCTGTGCCCCGTTGAAGGTGCCGACGTAGAACCCGACGATGCCGCGGTAGTTGCCCTGGAGCACGCCCTCCGGGACGAGGGAGACGCCCTGGTAGGCTTCGGCTTCGTCGGAGGCGCGCGCCTGGAACCGCCCGATGGCGTCGAGGGCGAGCCGCCAGTCGTCGCTGCGGTAGTAGTAGAGGAACTTCTCCGTCTCGGCCTCGAGCGGGATGCGGACGCCGCCCCCACCGAAGACGGTGGAGACGGCCTCGGAGGGCTCGAAGAGCTCGCGGTGGTAGCGAGCGAGCCAGTCCGCCGACGCGCCGTCGAGCCGGGTCCCGTCGCCGGTGCGCGTGCTGAGGCTGTCGAGTAGGCGGCCGAGATGCCCGCGACCGAGGGGCCGCGCCTCGTGGCGGTACTCCGGCAGGAGGCCGCGCACCCGCTGCTGGTGCAGGAAGTCGTAGATCGCGTGCTCGGCGGGCACGATTTCCGGCTGCGCCTGCGCCGAGGCGGACAGCAGCAGAGCAGCCCCAAGCGCGGCGAGCAGGCGGGGCAGGGGGCGGAGAACAGAGCGCAACGGTACGGGCGGTGAGGGACGAGGCAAGGTTTCTAAAGCTAGGCTCTGTCCGGCGTGGGCGCAATGGCATGCTGCGCGACCTGGGCCTGATCGTTTGCAACGCAGCAGCGGTGACATCCGTGTGCCAAACCCAGGGCATCGTAGCGTGCCCCCCTTGCATGATTGGTGCGCAGTCGATTACCTTCTTGTTATTCCGCTGTGATATTTCACCAGCCCGGTAAGCCCTATTCGCTAGCTTGCTACACGCGTAACCGACCTCTTCCACGCCTGTGGCTCGTAAAGCCGAACTGGCCGCGCTGCTCCTCAGCGACGCCGCCGCTCTCCTGCTTGCCTACCTGTCGTTTCAGGCCGCCCGCGCCTCGGGCTGGCTCGGTGCCTCGGCCGATCCCGCCGTCCTCGAACTGCCCTCGGCAGGGCTGCTGTGCGCCTTCTGGCTGGTGCTGTTCCTCTTCGCGGGCCTCTACCGCGAGCGCCGCGCCGCCAGCCGCTTCGACGAGTTCGTGACGCTCCTCAAGGTGGTCACCGTCGGCACCCTCCTGCTGTTCTTCCTCCTCTTCATCGAGCGCCTCGACGGCGCGGCGCGGGCGGAAACGGCGACCTACTGGGCGTGCGTGCTGGGCTTTGCCGGACTCGGGCGGTTCGTGGTGCGCAGCGTGCAGAAGGCACGCATCCTGCGCGGGCACGGGCTCCACAAGGCCGTCATCGTCGGCTGGAGCGAGCAGGTGGAGCAGCTCTACGAAGAGGTGGCCCGCTACCCGGCGGCCGGGCTCGAGATCGTGGGGGCCGTCCGGCTCCAGCCGGACCCGGTGGCCGAGCTCGCGCTCGCGGGCGCAGCCGACGCGTACCTCCACGGCGGCGACGGACCGGTCGGTGCCTCCGGCGACGGCGCGTCTGTGTCGGCCGGCCAGGGCGACTCGGCCCCGGCCTTCAACAGCAACGGCCTCTCGACGGCCGTCCACTCGATCTCGGCGCTCCCCGACCTCATCGACCGCCTCGGGGTGCAGGACGTGCTGATCGCCCTCGGGCCGGACGACCACGTCTACCTCGACGAGGTGCTCCGCGTCTGCGACGGGCGCTCGGTAGCGCTCAAGCTGGTGCCAGACTTCTACACCGTCATCGGGGGAATGGCCCGGACCGAGCACATGTACGGCCTCCCGCTGATCGAAGTCCTGCCGGAGCCGATCCCGGCGTGGGAGAAGAGCACCAAGCGCATCCTCGACGTCGGGGTGAGCGCAGCGGTGCTGCTGGCCGGGCTGCCGCTGTGGCTGGCCGTCGCGGCGCTCGTCAAGCTCACCTCGCCTGGCCCTGCCATCTACCGGCAGACACGCACGGGACGCCACGGGCGCCCCTTCACGATGTACAAGTTCCGCACGATGGAGGACAATGCCGAGCGCCACACCGGCCCCGTCTGGGCGCAGAAGGGCGACCCCCGCTACACGTCTATCGGCGAGCGGCTCCGCGCGCTCCGGCTCGACGAGGTGCCGCAGTTCTGGAACGTGCTCAAAGGGGAGATGAGCCTCGTCGGCCCGCGTCCCGAGCGGCCCTACTTCGTCGAGAAGCTGGCGCGCGAAATCCCGCTCTACAGCCGCCGCCACCGCATCCAGCCCGGCGTCACCGGGCTCGCCCAGGTTAAGTGGCGCTACGACCAGGACCTCGACGACGTGCGCCAGAAGCTCAAGTACGACCTGTTCTACATCGAGAACATGAGCCTGCGGATGGACTTCCAGATCCTCCTCCAGACCGTCCGCACGACGCTCACCCAGCAAGGCCACTAGGGAATGACGAGGTGCGAACGACGAGCGTCGAAGGGCCGCTCGCAGCCCCCATCCGACGTTCGTCACTCGGCATTCGTCGTCCGACATGATTGATACCCCGCAGCAGCTTGCCGACCTCATCGCCCGGGCCCGCGCCGCCGACCGCGTGGCGCTCGACACGGAGTTCGTCTGGGAGCGGACCTACTACCCGCGCCTTGGCCTCGTCCAACTCGGCCTCAGCCGCGACGAGACGTTCCTGATCGACGCCGCCGCGCTCGACCTCCGCCCGATCGGTGCGCTGCTGGCCGACGCCTCCGTCGTCAAGATTCTCCACGACGCACAGCAGGACCTCACGATCCTGCACCGAGCCGCGGGCAGCGACGACGGCTTCGCCCCGAAGAACGTCTTCGACAGCCGCGTCGCCGCCGGCTTCGTCGGGCTGACGGCGACGACCTCGCTCCAGGCCCTCATCGAAGAGACCGTCGGCGTGCACCTGCCGAAAGGGGAGTCCCGGTCCGACTGGCTCCGGCGGCCGCTGAGCAGCGCGCAGATGGAGTACGCCCGCGACGACGTGCGCTACCTCCCGGACGCCTACGACGCGCTGTGGGATCACATCCGCGAGCGCGACCGCACGGCCTGGGTCGAGGAGGAGATGCAACTTTACGACGACCCAGCACTCTACGCCGAGGAGGATCCCTGGGCGCACTACCACCGGATCAAGGGGCGCGGCAAGCGGGGCTTCTCCGGGCGCGACTACGCCGTGCTGCGCGAACTCGGGGCGTGGCGCGAGCAGGAAGCCCGGTACCGCGACCGACCGCGCCGCCACATCGTCCCGGACGAGGTGCTGGTCACGCTCGCGCAGCGCAAGCCGACCGACCCCGGGGCGCTGCGCAGCGTGCGCGGCCTGAGCGACAACGCGCGCCGGAGCTACGGCGACGCCCTCGTCGAGACCGTCGAGCGAGGCCTCGCCGTGCCGAAAGGCGACCGGCCGCGCCCCCCGCAAGGCCGCCGCTCGGACGACGCCGAGCAGGCCCGGCTCGACCTCGCGCTCGCGCTCGTCAAGGGGCAGAGCCTCGGGCACGACGTGGACCCCGCGCTCGTCGCCAACCGCGCGAGCGTGGAGCGGCTCGTCGCTGCTGGAGCCGAGGCCAAGCCCGACGAGCACGCGCTCCTGCAGGGCTGGCGGCGCACGCTCGCCGGCGAGGCACTCCTGGACCTGCTGCGCGGCGAGAGCGCGGTCGGGGTCAACCCGGAGACGGCGCTGCCCCGCGTGCTGCCGGGCCGGTGACGCTGGGCGACCGAATCCAGGCCGTCGCGGCCAGCGCCGCACGCTGGCGCGACCCCGAGCACCCGGCACGCACATCGGCCGCTGAGGCGACCCTCGCTGCGCCGAACCGGTTCACCGAGGAGAGCCTGGCCTTCGCGCTCAACCACCGGGCGCACCAGGCGACGGAGCAGGCATTGCGGACGTGGACCGGGGACCGGGCGGCCGAGCGGACGGTGAAGGTCGGCGTGGTTTGTGAGGAAAGCGGTCCGCTTGCGGGGTGGGAGGCCGTGCTCGGCGCGTTTCTACTTGGGCATGCCGTATTGGTCGCGCCGCCGGGAGCGTCGCCTGCGCTGCTGCCTGCGTTCTGGTCGGAGGTACAGGGGGCAGCGGACAGGGTGCGCGTCGGCACTGACACTTCAGACCAGGAAGCTGTTATTGCAGAAGGAAAAAACGAGGCAACCGTGGCCGTGATCGGCGGTCAGGAAGACAGCGAGGCGCTGAGCGGGCTGGCCGAAGACCTGCTCCTGCACGAAGGCGCCGCGCCGGGCACGCCCTCGGTCGTGTGGGCCCCGGCAGGGCTGGAGCCCGACGCGCTGCTGAACGCCCTCGCCGGCTTCCGCGATTTCTTCCCGCCGCACCCCGACACCGACGGCACGCTGGCGCTCCCGGCCGCTTTTCTTGCCTCCGCGAAGCGGTCGCACGCTGCCGGACCGGGCTTCCTCGTCAGCAAGGGCGCGCCGGAGCCGCAAGGTGCCGCGCACGTCCGGTGGACCGAATACAAGCACCTCGGCGACGTGACCGTCTGGCTGCGATCCCAGCCGCACCTCTCATTCCTCGTAGCAGCGCCGGACGTGGCAGAGCGACTAGCCACCGACCTGCCGGTGGCCGCACCCGGCGACGTGCACCGGCCGGCCCTCGGCCAACGCAACCCTGACCTGATCGAGTTTCTCGTGGGGCTGTGAGAATCAGGCCGCGAGGTGCTCCGTCAGGATCGCCTCGATGCGCGGGAGCAGAGCGTCCCAGTCGGTCTCCGTCGTCTTGGTGACGGTGACAAAGCCTGGGAGGACGAGCACATTGTGGACGCCGTCCAAAGCGAAAAGGGGGGCACCGAGCGCGTCGCCCTCCGCCTCGGCGGCACTGGCGAAGGCTCCCATGCCCTCCTCGATGAAGGCGCGGTCGGAAGCGGTGAACTTGAGGCTGTTGGGGTTGGGCGTCGGCTGGACTGTGAACGGAGGCATCGGGCAGGTAGTGGGTGAGCGCGAAAACTACCCCGGCGAGGGGCATCAAACATATCTTCCCGGTGCTGAGTACCTTCTGCTCCACCTCTTCTTCTCGCCCTCCCGCCGCTCGTGTCCGATCCCCGTCCGGTCTCCGCGCCTCCTCGTTCCTCGTCTCCTCCACTCGCTCCAGCTCCGCCGCCAGATGCCCTGCCGGCGGTGCTACCGCCACCCGCTGGCGAAGCGCGTCAGCTTCCGGCGCACCGAGGCAAGGCCGGGCGCATGGCGGACCACGCGCGCGGGCTGGCCGACGACATAAAGGAGTGGGCCGAACTACGGATCGCGCTCGTCCAGCAGGAGGTCAAGGACAAGCTGGAGGAGAAGGGAACGTACGGCGGTATCATTGCCGTTTTTGCGGCGCTGGGCGGGCTTTTCCTGCTTATCGCGCTTGGCTTTGGAGCGAGTGCCGTGGTTGGCATCTGGATCGAGAACCAACTCGTCGCGCTCCTCCTGGGCTTCCTCGTTGTTGCGCTGCTGCTTCTCCTCGTCGCCTTCGTGGCGTACAAAAAATCACCGTTCAACACATAAAGGTCCATGGCTGAGACGCGCAGCACACAAGAATTGCGGGCGGTGCTGGAGGCGAAGGAGGCTTCCATCAAGCACCACATCGCCGGTCTGGAGAGCGAGCTGACGTTCAACGATGTTATGGTGGGTGGGCGTCCGCTGACCGACTATGTCCGCGAGCAGCCGCTGCTTGCCGTCGGTGTGGCGGCCGGGGTCGGGCTCGCGGCCGGGCTGATCGGCGGCCTCCTCGCCCGGTCCGCGCCGGAGGGGCCGAGCGAGCACGACCTCTGGATGGGGGCCTACCTCCGCGACCTCGTGGACGACGCAGGCATGCGGGTCGCCGAGGGCGAGGCCGCAAACGCAGCGCTCGGCAAGGCGCTCCGGCGGCGCGCCCCCGTGGTCGTGGTGGAGCCGGAGCCCACGCCGGTCAGGACCAAGACGGCGTCGTCGCTGAACGTCCTCATGAACACGGCGCTCGGCTTCGGCGCTAAATTTGTGCTGGACCAGATGGCGCGGCAGTTGACCGGCGACGACGGCATCGTGAATGCCCTGCAGGACATGCCGGACGCGCCGCCCACCACCTAGACCAACGCCACGCCCTCACACTCATGCCCGTCGCCGTCGTCGCCTTCCTGGCCATTCTGTTTATCGCGGGTATCGTGCTGATGTGGGAGGCGAGGACAGGGCGGTTTACGGCGGCGTCACACCAACAGGAGGCGTGGCGGGCCGTGCTTTTCTTCCTTGCGACCGTCGCCGGAAGCGCTTTGCTGATCCGCTCGATGGGAGGGACGGTCCTGCTGGCGCTCGTGTTTATCCCGGTGACGGTCCTGAGCCTGATCCGCTTCGTCGCCCTCGCCCGGCGGCGCTTCGCCGGGGCGGCGTCGTTCTTCGCGCTGGCCCTCGTGCTGTGGGCCGGGCTGTGGCTTGGACTCTACGCCGTGCCCTACCCGCTGGACGAGGGCTTCTTCATGGAGCACATCTTCCACCTCGACAGCGGCCCCGGCAGCCGCAGCATCGACCCCGCCGCCGGACGCCCGGTGCGTGTCTGAGCTTGCCATCATGCTCGACCGCGAGAAAGCTGAGGCTACGGTACGCTACATCGTGAGCTTTCTCGCTTCCAGCGACTACGACGCGCTTGCGCTGTTTTCGGTAGGAGATGGCCTCTCCGCCGACGAACTCCGTCATGCAATAAAGAGCTACGGCTCCAAGGTCGTGGCAGAGCCATTCGACGCAAGCAAACCTGAGCCTCTCGATGATGGCAGTGGGTGGTGGACGGACGTAGATCTCTATGCAGTAGAGGGAGGTTTATCAGATCTCACGCTTAGCTTGACGATCTTCGATACTGAAAAGCCTTTGTACGATGTGCGGATCGATGACCTGCATGTGCTCTAGCTACCGAGCTATACCCGAGGTTGTGATTCAGAGTACTTCTTGTAGATAGCATCACAGGCGCTCCGTATCTTCCGGCCCGCCAGCGTAGTGCGGCGGTTCATCTACGTTCCCGATACGCATGCGTCTCATTCTCTTCGGCCCGCCGGGAGCGGGCAAGGGCACCCAGGCCCGCCACCTCGTCGAGCGCTTCGCGCTGAAGCAGATCTCCACCGGCGATCTCCTCCGCGCCGCTCGCCGCGACAAAACACCGGTCGGTCTCGAAGCAGAAAGCTACCTCGACCGGGGCGAGCTCGTCCCGGACTCGGTCGTGAACAAAACGGTCGAGGGCGCGCTCGACGCGCTCGGGCTCGACGGGTTCATCCTCGACGGCTTCCCGCGCACAACGGAGCAGGCGCGCTGGCTCCTCGGCTACCTCGGCGCGCACGACACCCCGCTCGACGCCGTCGTCAGCCTGAAGGTGGCCGCCGAGCCGATCATCAAGCGGCTGGCGGGCCGCCGCACCGACCGCGAGACCGGCGCGATCTACCACCTCGACTTCAACCCGCCGCCGGCCGACCTGCCGGCCGACCGCCTCGTCCACCGCTCCGACGACAAGCCGGACGCGATCCGTACCCGCCTCAGCGTCTACGAGGACGAGACCCTGCCCGTCGCCGCCGTCTTCCGCGACTCGGTCCCGTTCGCCGAGATCGACGGCGTCGGGGAGATCGGCGAGGTCCAGGGCCGGATCATGGACGCGCTCCGCGCCCTCGGCGCGCGCGGCGTCGGGGCTGCCACCTCTTGACCGCCGCCTGCGTGAATCCGCCCGTACTCTACCCCGATACGTCCGATGCCGAGGCGCACCTGCGCCGCTTGACGGAGACCGTCAACCAGGCCCTCGCCACGCTTCCGCTGCCGCAGGAGCCGGCGGTGCTCTACGAGCCGGTGCGCTACGTGCTCGGCGGCGGCGGCAAGCGGCTCCGCCCGGCCCTCGTCCTCCTCGCCGCCGAGACCTTCGGCGCGCCGACCGAGCGGGCCCTCCCTGCGGCGCTCGCGGTCGAGGTGTTCCACAACTTCACGCTCGTCCACGACGACATTATGGACCACGCTGACGAGCGGCGCGGCCGGCCGTCGGTCCACGTCGTCTGGGACGAGAGCACGGCCATCCTCGCGGGCGACCTCCTGATGGGGATGAGCTACGACCTCCTCGCGCAGACCGAGACTGGCCGGCTCGGGGCCATCGTCCGGCGGTTCCACCGGATGGTGATGCGGCTCTGCGAGGGGCAGGCGCTCGACGAGCAGTTCGAGACCGACGACGCGGTGACGGTCGAGCGCTACCTCGGCATGATCGACGGCAAGACGGGTGCGCTCGTCGAACTGTCGCTCGTGCTCGGGGGCCTCGTCGGCGAGGCTGAGGACGCCGCACTCGTTGCCCTAGCCGAGGTCGGGCGAAGCTGGGGCCGGGCCTTCCAGATTCAGGACGACCTCCTCGACCTCACCGCCGCCGACGCCCGGTGGGGCAAAACCGTGGGCGGCGACCTCCTCGAAGGCAAGAAGACGTTCCTCCTGCTCCGGGCCCTGGAGCGCGCCGAAGGCGACGAGCACGCCTGGTTCCAGCGCATCGTCACCAACGGTGGCCTGCCGGCCGGCGAGATCGACGAGGCACGCCGCCGGATGCACGCTCTCGGGGTCCTCGACGAGGCGCGGGCGACGGTGCTGCGGCACTACGAGGAGGGTGAGCAGGCCCTCGGCGCGCTCCCCGCTGGGCCGGGGCGCGAGGGGCTGCGCTGGATCGCAGGCCGCATGGCCCGCCGCGTGCGCTAGCCATCGCTGCCATGACCGAGCGCCACGCCACCGTCCGCAACAAAGCCGGCATCCACACCCGCCCGGCGTCGATGATCGTGCGGACCGCCGCCAAGTTCGACGCCGAGTTCTACATCCGCACCGACGGCTACGAGATCAACGGCAAGAGCATCATCGGGGTGATGACGCTGGCCGCCGAGCAGGGCGCGACGCTGACGCTGCTGTTCGAGGGCAGCGACGAAGCCGCCGCCGCCGAGGCGATGACCGAACTCTTCGAGTCCGGCTTCGGCGAACCGGTGGAGTGACTCATGGGAGCTATGTCAACTTCGCAGCAGTATAAACCAACGCTTCGTGGACAGGCCGATCTGAACGGCATGACACTGAACGAGCGGCTTTATGTAACAGGGTTGCGCAGCGAGTTTGACCAAGCGCGCAAAAGGCGTGACCGGTTGCGAATCGTTGCATTGCTGGAGCAAGTCGAAGTTCATGGGGCCGATGCACAGTGGACGGCAAACGAGATACTGAAGCCGTGGTGGAAAGCAGTGTTCGATTTGCTTCGAGGGCGCTACAGTCATCACTGATTCGAGTCAACCTGAGACCTGTCTAGCACGACTACCCACGAGGCGAGACGCTCCCCTTTCGTTTACCCATTGAAAACTCCTTTTGGTCATTCCCGCGCAGGCGGGAATCCAGAGAGCTAGCAGCCCGGTGGGTCCCCGCCTGCGCGGGGACGACTGATTTTGTTTTGTCAGAAGCTCTGAAATAGTCTCATGCCCCGTAACCTCCCCGACGCATCGACCGAAGTCGCCGCCGCCGAGCGCGTGGTCGAAGGCATCGGCGTGGCACCGGGGATCGTGGTCGGGCCGGCGCTGGCGTTTGTCGGCGAGACGTTCCGGGCGAGCGAGGAGCGCGTCGAGGGTGACGAGACCGCCGCGGAGTTGCGCCGGTTCAAGAAAGCTGTGGCGCGGGCGGAGGCGGAACTCGGTAAGATCGCCGGCTTCGCCCGCGACAAGCTCGGCGAGTCGAGCGCTGACATCTTCCACGCCCAGACGATGATCCTGAGCGACACGGCCTTCCACGCCGACGTCGAGGCGCTGATCTGCGGCGAGGCGTACAGCGCCGCCTTCGCCGTGCAGACCGTCCTCGGGCGTGCCCGCAAGCGGATGGAGGCCAGCCCGAGTGAGTACCTCCGCGACCGCGCAGGCGACTGGGTGGACGTGCAGAACCGGCTCCTTCGCACGCTCCAGCAGGCGAAGGGCTTCTCGAAGATCGAGACCGGCCGCGTCGTCGTCGCGGAGAACCTGACCGCGGCCGACCTGCTCCTCTTTAGCCGCCGCGATGTGCTGGGCTGCGCCATCGACTTCGGCGGGGCGACGAGCCACGTCTCGATCATGGCCCGGGCGCTCGGCATCCCGGCCGTCGTCAGCCTGCATGGGTTCGCCGGCCAGGTCGCAGGCGGCGAGACCGTCGTCCTCGACGGATTCTCGGGGCGCGTCGTGCTCAACCCGTCGGACGAGACGCTGGCGGCCTACCGCGAGCGGCAAGCGCGCTACGAGCGCGGCCTCGACGCCCGGCAGGAACTGGTCCCGCTCCCGGCCGAGACCAAAGACGGGCACCGCATCGCGCTCCGGGCCAACGTCGAGCTGGAACAGGAATTTCCGCTTCTGAAGAAGTACGGGGCCGAGGGCATCGGACTGTTCCGCACCGAGATGCTGCTTCTCGCCCAGGGCCATCCCATCGACGAGGAGGAGCAGACGGCGATCTACCGCGAGGCCGTCCGCGCCGCCCGCCCGCACCCGACCACGTTCCGGCTCCTCGACCTCGGCGGCGACAAGCTCCTCCCGATGGCGCACCGCGAGCACAACCCGTCGCTGGGCTGGCGCGGTATCCGCATCCTCCTCGACAAGCCCGACCTCCTCCGGCCCCAGCTCCGGGCGATCCTCCGCGCCGCGACCGGTGGCCCGGCGCGCATCCTGCTTCCGATGGTCTCGACCGTCGGCGAGGTCCGCCGCACCCGCGCGCACATCGACGAGGCGGCCGCCTCGCTGCAGGCCGAGGGCCTGGAGCACGAGGCGGACCTGGACGTCGGCATCATGGTCGAGGTCCCGTCCGTCGTGCTGCTCCTGGAGCGGTTTGCGCCGGAGGTAGATTTCCTCTCGATTGGCTCGAACGACCTGACGCAGTTCACGCTCGCCGTGGACCGCGGCAACGACCTCATCGCGGACCGCTACCACGAACTGCACCCGGCCGTGCTCCGGCTGATCGCGCAGACGGCGGAGATTGCCGAGCGCCACGGGCTCCCCGTCAGCCTGTGCGGCGAGATGGCGAGCAACCCGCGCGCCGCGCCGCTCCTGGTCGGCCTCGGGCTGAGCGAACTCAGCGCCTCGCCTGCGTTCCTGCTCGACGTCAAGCGCGCCGTCCGCTCGTGCTCGAAAGAGAAGATGGCGGCCCTCGCCGCGCAAGCGCTCGAGCAGCCCGACGCGCAGTCGGTCGTCACGCTGATGAACACATGGCTGCGCGAGCACGTACCCGAACTCGCCGTCTTCTTCGACGGGAGCGCTTGACAAACGACCAGCGGCGAATGATCGCTTTCTCTCCTCACCTCCAGCCCTCACCCCAGTTTGATGTCTGACATCCGAGACGCCATCGCCCGGCACGACCCCGACAACATGTTCGACGCCGTGCGCGGCTTCGCCGAGAACTTCCGCGACGGCTTCGCCATCCCCGGCGACTTCGCCCCCGACCGCAGCGCCTCCGACTGGACGCAGAGCGTCGTCGTCGGGATGGGCGGCTCCGCGATTGGGGGCGACTTCGTCCGCACCTTCTGCCGCGAAACGTCGCCCGTGCCGGTCTCGGTCGTGCGCGACTACGCGCTCCCGGCGTCGGTCGGGGAGGGCGCGCTCGTGATCGCCTCCAGCTACTCGGGCGGGACCGAGGAGACGCTCGCGGCCTACGACGAGGCGAAGCGGCGCGGCGCGACCGTCTACGCCGTCACCTCTGGCGGAGCCCTGCAGGAGCGCGCCAAGCGCGACGGCACGCCGCACTTCATCATCCCCGGCGGCATGCAGCCGCGCGCCGCCCTCGGCTACTCGCTCGGGGCGATGCTTAGGCTCGCTCACCAGCTTGGCCTGTGCGAGATCTCGGAAGCCGAGCAGGCCGAGGCGAAGCAGGTCACCGACGCCCGCGCCTCGGCCCTCGCCAACCTCGACGGCAACGAAGCGCTCGAGCTGGCCCGCGTGCTGGCCGAGAAGGTCCCGCTCGTCTACACTGGGCCTGGGCTGATGGAGGCCGTCGGCGTGCGCTGGATGACGCAGATCCAGGAGAACGCCAAACAGCTCGCCTTCGGCAACATCTTCGCCGAGATGAACCACAACGAGGTGCTGGCCTGGGAGCACGCGCTCCCGGACGTGCGGCAGCTACTCCACGTCGTCGTGCTCCAGGACCCGGCGGACCACCACAAAATCCAGAAGCGGATGGAGGTCACGAAGGGCCTCCTCGCGCCGAAGGCCGCAGGCTGGACCGAGTTTACGCCGCAGGGCGAGGGCAAGCTCGCCCGGCTCCTCTCGACGATCCAGCTCGGCGACTTCATGTCGTTCTACCTCGCCATGCTGATGGGGGTTGACCCAACCCCGATTGAGACCATCGACCACCTCAAGCGCACGCTGGCCGAGGCGTGATGCGGGTGTGAGGACAAGGGCGGTGGTCGTGGCGTAGTTTGGCGCTGCCTTCACGCCACCACGCCGCCTGTGCTTCGTCTCGTCTCTGGCCTGATCCTCAGCCTCGCCCTCAGCGGGTGCGGGAACGCTGAGCCGCGGCCGGCACCCCAGTCACTGGCCAGGACCCAGGCCGACGCGCCGTACCGCTTCGACGCGCCGGACGCGCGGTTCGACCTGCCCGGCCGGCTCGACGAAATCTCCGGCCTGACCGACCTCGGCGGTGGGCGGCTCGGCGCGGTGCAGGACGAGAAGGGCAACCTCTACGTCCTCGACGCCGCCACCGGCGAGGTGGTCCACGAGCACGACTTCGGCGGCGGCGGCGACTACGAAGGCGTCGGGCTCGTCGGCGACCGGGTCGTCGTGCTCCGCAGCGACGGGCGGCTGTTCGTCATCCTCGACTGGCAGACGGAGAAGACCCGCGCCGCGACCCTCGACACCGGCCTCCACGGCTCGTGCGACGCCGAGGGGCTCGCCTTTGACACCGAGGGCGAGCGCCTGCTCGTCGCATGCAAGGAGCGCGCGGGGCGCGGGCTCCGGGGTGCCCGGGCGCTCTACGCCTTCGACCTCAACCGGCAGGCTCTCGTCCCGGAGCCGGCATTCGTCGTCTGGGCCGACTCGCTCGCCGGCATGGAGCGCTCGCTCGACGAGGCGGTGCGCTCGGCTGTGCGTCCGCTGAGCGACATTAACGCCTTCAAGCCCTCGGCGGTCGGGATCCATCCACTCACGGGTGAGGTCTATGTGCTCTCGTCGGTCGCGAAGCGCGTCCTCGTCCTCGCCCGCGGCGGCACGATCGCTGCCGCCTGGCCGCTCCCCTCGCGCCTTCTGCCCCAGCCGGAGGGCCTCGCCTTTCTGCCCGACGGCACCCTCTTCATCGCTAGCGAAGCAGCCGGCGGTGACGCCACGCTCCTTCGGTTCGCCTACCATCCGGTCCCATGATCCGTTCGCTACCCCACCCGGCTGTTCCCGGTGTTCTCGCCCTCGTGTGCGCGCTCACGCTTGCGGCGTGCACCTCGTCACGCTCGTTCGTAGACCGAGCCTTCGATGAGTGGCAGGCTGAGGTACCGCCGGAGCGGTCTGACCTCGCGCACCGCGTCTTCCTGATCGGCGACATCGCGGCGTCGGAGGACCGGGCGGGACTCGGTGTGCTCGAAGCGCAACTGGCCGAGGCCGGGGAGAACAGCACGGTCGTCTTCCTCGGCGACCAGCTCAAGCGCCCGCTGCCGGACTCGCTCGCGTCGAACCGGGCCGAGGCCGAAGCACCGCTCCTCAGCGTCGTGGAGGCTGTCGAGGGGTACGAAGGCCGCGTCGTCGTCGTCCCCGGCGACGGCGAGTGGCGCGACGGTACGCCCGAAGACGCGGCCGACTTCCTGCGGGACCGGCTCGGCGAGAACGTGGTCGTCCCCGAGGAGGGCCTGCCCGGCCCCACCCACGTCAAGCTCGACGACGGCATCCGGCTCCTCGCGCTCGACACCGAGTGGTGGCTTCAGGACGCCGACGACCGCCCGACCGGCGAGGTGGACGACGAGGACATCGAGTCCGAGCTCGACGTGCTGATCGCCCTCACCGAACTCCTTGCCAAGTACGACGACGACCGGATCATCGTCGTCGGCCACCACCCCGTCTTCTCGAACGGCGAGCGCGGCGGGCACTACAGCCTGCGCCAGCACCTTTTCCCGCTGACTGACGTGTGGGAGCCGCTCTACATCCCGCTGCCGGTCGTCGGCTCGGTCTACCCGCTCCTGCGCGGCTACTTCGGCGGGCGCCAAGACTTTTCCGGTTCCGACTACCGCACGTTCCGCGAGGCACTCCCGGCGGCCATCGAGGAGCACGACGGCGTGATCTACGCCGCCGCGCACGAGTATGGCCTCCAGTACACCCCCTTCCGCACCGACGCGCTCGAACTCCAGCACCACATCACGAGCGGCGGCGGGAGCACGCGCGGCTCGTTCGCTGGCGGCTTCGGCGCGGGCTTCGCGCACGCCTCGCAGGGCTTCGCCTCGGTCCAGTTTTACCAGGACGGGACGATGTGGCTCGAGTTCTGGGAGCCGGAGGCTGGCAACCCGCAGGGCCGCCTCGCCTTCCGCACCCAGCTCGAAGAAGCGCTCCGCGAAGACATCGATCCCCAGATGCCGGACCTGGACCCGGCCGAGATGCCGGACTATACCGACAGCACCCGCGTCGTCGTGGCCGACCCGGACCTCGGAGCCGGGGCGTTCCAGGAGTTTTTCCTCGGCGACAACTACCGCGACGTGTGGACGGCCCCGGTGTCGGTGCGCGTGCTCGACCTCGGGCGCGACAAGGGCGGGCTGACCCCGGTCAAGCGCGGCGGCGGCTACCAGACGGTCTCGCTCCGCGTCAAGAACCCCGAGGGCCGCGAGTTCGTGCTCCGCCAGGTCCAGAAGCGCCCCGACCTGCTCCTGCCCTCCGCCCTGCAGGTCGGGGCCGCTGCCGACATCCTGTCTGACCAGACGTCGTCGGCAAACCCCTATGCGGCGCTCGTCGTCCCGCGCCTCGCCGAAGCCGCTGGTATCTACCACACCAACCCCGAGTTCGTCGTCGTTCCCGACGACCCGCGCCTCGGGGTCTACCGCGAGGACTTCGCGGGGACGCTCGCCCTCTTCGAGGAGCGCCCGGCCGACGATGTCTCCGACCAGCCCCACTTCGGCGGGGCGAAGGACGTGGACTCGTCGGTGAAGCTGCTCCGCGAACTGCGCGAGGACAACGACACCCGCGTCGACGCCCGGTTCTTCCTCCGCAGCCGCCTCTTCGACGCGCTCATCGGCGACTGGGACCGGCACGAGGACCAGTGGCGCTGGGCGCAGTTCGAGCCCTTCGAGCTCGACCCGACCCTGACCGGCGACGACCGGAAGCAGGGCAAGGTCTACCGCCCGATCCCACGCGACCGGGACCAGGTCTTCTTCCGCCTCACGGGCCTCTTCCCGCGCATCGCGCAGTACTACGTCCCCGGCCTCCAGGACTTCGACCCCGGCTACGGCAACGTCGGCGGCCTGACCGAGAACGGGCGCGAACTCGACCGCCGCCTGCTCAACGAACTCTCGCGCGAGGACTGGGAGGCCGTCGCCCGTGACCTCCAGGCGCGCATGACGGACGAGGCGTTCGCCGAGGCGCTCCAGGACTGGCCGACCGAAGTCAACGCCCTCCACGGCGAGCGAATCTACCGGAGCCTCCAGACGCGGCGCGCTGCGCTCGCCGAGTTTGCGGGCGATTGGTACGGCCAGTTGACCCGCTTCGTCGATGTCGTCGGGAGCGACAAGCACGAGCGGTTCGTCGTCGAGCGCCGGGGCGAGGAGACCGAGGTGACGGTCTACAAGACCAGCAAGAAGGGCGAGAACCGCAAGGTGATCTACCGCCGCGTCTTCCACGACGACGAGACGCGCGAGGTGCGGCTCTACGGCCTCGGCGGGCGCGACCGGTTCGAGATCAGCGGCGAGGGCGACCTCTACATCCGCGTCATCGGTGGGCCGGGCGAGGACGTGTTCGCCGACCGCGCCCGCGTCGGCAACCAGGTCCACTACTACGACACGCCCGACGGCAACGAGATCGAGCGCGGTGACGCACGCCTCACCCTGTCAGACGACCCCGGCGTCAACCGCTACGACCCCAAAGAGTTCGGCTACTCCAGCCTGGAGGTCTTCCCCCGCTTCGGCTTCAACCCCACCGACGGCCCCGTCGTCGGCTTCGACGCGGCGGTGACGACCTCTGAGTTCCGGCGCAGGCCGTTCGGACACCGCCACCAGCTCGCGGTGAGCGTCGCCACGTTCCGGGGGGCTGTCAGCGCGGACTACCAGAGCCGGTGGACGGAGCGGGTCGGGCCGTTCGACGCTGTCCTCGACGCCGACGGAGCGACGCCGCGCAACGTGCTCAACTTCTACGGCCTCGGCAACGAGACGGTCGAGGACCGCGACTTCGACTTCTACCGGGTGCGCCTCGCGCGCGCCTCGGCGGCAGCCGGACTCGAACTGAACCTCGTGCGCGGCCTCCGCCTCGGCCTCCTGCCCGCCGCCGACCTCACGATCGTGGACCGCGACCCCGACCTGCTCGAACTGAACGGCGTCACCGAGGACGTGTTCGAGGAGGAAGCCTTCGCCGGAGGCGACGCGCGGCTCATCTTCGAGCACGCCGACCGGATGGTGAACCCGCGCCAGGGCTTCCGCTGGGAGAACCGTGCCGGGGTACGCAGCGGCATCCTCAACACCAGCGACACCTTCGGTACGCTGGAGTCGATGCTGACGGCCTACCTCTCACCCTCGCTCCAGCCCCAGGTCACGCTCGCGCTCCGCGTCGGGGCCGAGCACATCGTGGGCGACTTCCCGTTCTACCGCGCCGCCACGCTCGGCGGGACGACCAACCTGCGCGGCTACCGGAGCACGCGCTTCTCGGGCCGCAGCGCGTTCTACCAGAACGCCGAACTCCGCGTTGGGCTGGCCCGGTTCACGACCTACGCCGCGGCGGGCTCGTTCGGCCTCGTCGGGTTCGTCGACAACGGGCGCGTCTGGGCCGACGGCGAACGCTCCTCGGTATGGCACCAGGGCTACGGCGGGGGCCTGTGGATGAACCTGTTCGACATGATCCTCGTCAACGGGACCGTCGGTGTCTCCGAAGAGGCCACGATCTTCAACGTCGGGGTCGGGTTCCTTTACTAATCGGATATTGTGCCGATATTGTGCCAGATGAGGTGCCTAATCCGCACGAGATACGAGATGACAGACCGCAGACCACGGACGGCAGACCGCAGCCGGTCGTGCTCTGTGCCATCCGCCCGTCGGCGGTCTGCCGTCTGCCGTCCTGGCCTGAAGGCGTCGGGCTGTCCAGACGACGCGCCCTTTCCGTTCAACCTAGTCTCACATGACTGCTGACGAGCAACGCGCACCGGGTGCCCCGGCCGAAGACGCCTCTGCGACGGGCGACGGCCAGGCCGATCCCGAGCCGGACGTACTGGAGCCGGCCGACGTAGAGGCCGTCGCCGAGGCCGCCGCCGAGGCAGTCGAGGAGGCACGCGCCGAGCGCAAGGCCAAGAAAAAGGCCAAAAAGAAAAAGGCCGAGGCGAAGCAGGCCGACAAGAAGGACACGCTCGGCACGAGCCGAGGGGTCGAGACCATGTTTCGGACCTCGTACCGCGTCCACATGGACCTCTCGTCGCTGGCCGACACCAAGGCCAACATCATGATCTCGATCAACGGCCTGATCCTCCCGATCCTGCTCGGCGCGATCTCGCCCAAGATCGACTCCAACCCCTGGCTGCTCGTCCCGACCTCGGTGCTGATGATCGGGTGTCTGATCTCGATGGTCTTCGCCATCCGCTCGGCGCGACCGCGCGTCAACAGCAACGTCGTCACGCTCGACCAGGTGCGAAACGAGAGTGTCAACATCCTCTTCTTCGGCCACTACGCGAACATGACGCGCGATGACTTCGAGCAAGGGATGACCGAACTGATGCAGGACAACGACCGGCTCTACCGCAACATGATCCGCGACCTCTACGGGCTGGGCAGCGTGCTGACGACGAAGTTCAGGCTTCTCCGCACGTCCTACACCGTGTTCATGTTCAGCATCGTCATTGGCGTGCTCCTCTTCATCGGGACCTACTTTCTCATCGCGACCGACGTGATCGGCCAGGAGCCCGCCGAGACGACTGTGATGGTCCCGGACGCGGCCCCGAACGCCGCGCCCCTGATTCCTCTCCCCTGATGACCGTCACTTTCTACGGCGTCCGGGGGTCCACGCCCGCGCCGGGCACCGCCTTCGCCCGCTACGGTGGACACACGACCTGCGCCGCCGTCGCGCTCGGCGACCGCGTGCTCGTCCTCGACGCCGGCACCGGCATCCGGCCGCTCGGGCGCGCCCTGCTTGGCCGAGGCGACGACCTGTTCGTCCTCCTGACCCATCTCCACGCCGACCACGTCACGGGCTTCCCATTCTTCGCCCCGCTCTACGAGGAAGGCCGGACGATCCACCTGATCGACTACGAGGAGGCGTCGTGGTCGCCGCTCGCGCTCTTCGACGGCGTCCACTACCCGCTCCGGCCGGGCGACCTGCCGTGCTCGGTGCAGCGGACGCGGGAACAGCCGATGGCGTTTCTGCGCGCGCACGGGCTTCCGGTGACGCGCCAGGCCGTCAACCACCCCGGTGGAGCCTACGGCTACCGGGTCGGGCACGAGGGGCAGCGCTTCGTGTTCATGCCCGACAACGAACTCGGCGACGAGAGCCTTGTGCCCCGCGAGACGATCGTCGCGTTCTGCCAGGGCGCGGACGTGCTCTGCCACGACGCGCAGTACCTCGAAGACGAGATCGAGGAGCGGCGCGGGTGGGGGCACAGCAGCGTCAGCGAAGCCGTCGAGCTCGCCGTCGAGGCGGGCGTCGGCCACCTCGTGCTGACGCACCACGACCCCGACCGCACCGACGACGACCTCGACCGCGTCCAGGCGCGGGCGCGGGCAGCGCTCGGCCCACACGGCATCGCCTGCACCGTCGCCTACGAGGGGCTCACGTTCCACCTCGGCGAGGCCGATCCGCTGCCGCCCGACCCCGGCAGCGTGGCCACGAAAGCACAGACGCTATGAGCAGCCCCACCGACCGCCACGACGAGACGGCCCCCGCCGAGCCCGAGGCGGCGAGCGGATGCGCGCACATCCTCGTGGCCGACGACGAGCCGGACCTCGCCGCGCTGATCAAGCAGAAGTTCCGCCGCCGCATCCGCAAGGGCGAGCTCGACTTCCTCTTCGCCGCCGACGGCGAAGAGGCCCTGGAGCACCTCCGCGAGCACCCCGACATCGACCTCGTCCTGACCGACATCAACATGCCGCGGATGGACGGGCTGACGCTCCTGGCCGAGCTGACCCGCCTCAAGCGCGAGGACGATGTGCTCGGCGCGGTTGTGGTCACCGCGTACGGCGATATGATGAACATCCGCACGGCGATGAACCAGGGGGCGTTCGACTTCCTCACCAAGCCCATCGACCTCGACGACCTCGAGGTGACGATCGACAAGGCGCTCGACCGGGTGCGCGACGAGAAGCAGGCGGCGCACGCCCGCGAGACTGTCGGGCGCTACCTCTCCGACGAGATCGCCGAGACGCTTCTGGCCGGACCGGAGGCGACCCAGCTTGGCGGCGAACGCCGCCGCGTCTCGATTATGATGGCCGACCTGCGCGGCTTCTCGACGATGGCCGAGCGCCTCGCACCGGAGCAGGTCCTCGACGTGCTCAACATCCACCTCGGCGCGATGGCCGACGTGATCGGGACCTACGGCGGGACGATAGACGAGTACCTCGGCGACGGCCTCCTCGTCCTCTTCGGCGCGCCGGTCGAGCGTGAGGACCACGCCCGCCGCGCCGTGGCCTGCGCCGTGGCGATGCAGCAGGCGATGACCGACGTCAACGAGCAGGTCCGGGCGATGGGGCACCGGCCGCTTCAGATGGGCATCGGGATCAACACCGGCGACGTGGTCGTCGGCAACATCGGCTCTGAGAAGCGGATGAAGTACGGCGTCGTCGGCAGCCCGGTCAACGTGGCGGGCCGGATCGAGTCGGCGACGGTCGGCGGCCAGGTCCTGGTCTCGGCCGCGACGAAGGCCGAGGCCGGCGCAGATGTCCGCATCCGACGGACGATGGAACTGGCCGCAAAAGGCTTCTCCGCCCCGATCCCGCTCTTCGACGTGGCCGGCGTCGGCGGCCACGTCGACCTCCAACTGCCCACCGAGACGCGCGCGCTCCAGCCGCTCCCGCGCCCGCTCCCGGTCCGCTTCCACATCCTCGACGGCAAGCAACTCGGCGACGAGGCCGTCGACGCTGACCTGACCGCGCTGTCCCCGGCCGCCGGCCGCCTCCGCACGGACTACCCCCTCGACCCATTCACCGACCTCAAGCTGCACGTCCCGATCCGCGACGCCACCGACGAACCGGTCGGGAACGCCTACGCCAAAGTGCTCGAACGCGGGGACGACGGCTGGACGATCCACTTCACCTCCGTCCCCGAAGCCGTCGCGCTTTCGCTGCGCGGCTACCTCGACGAAGCCGCCGGCCGCGTCGGCTGAGCGAAGTGGGAGAGTGGGAGAGTCAAATAAGGCCAATCAAGTTGACGAGACCGCCGCGCAACGCGCTCACCGTCCTCCGTCCCACCGTCCTCCGTCCCACCGTCCTCCGTCCCACCGTCCTCCGTCCCACCGTCCTCCGTCCTCTGTCTTCTGTCCTCCGCCCAATGGACCCGCTGCTGCTCGTCTTCCGCGTTGCCGTCGTCGCGCTCGCGGCGTGGCTCTGGTGGTGGGGACGGCAGCAGGCGAAGGAGAACGCGCGGCTGCGGGACGAGCTGGACCGGCTGCGGGACGAACGAGCGCGAACCAAAGGGGCACGATAGATGGCTGACACACAGACCGAGCTAGAAGCGGCGCAGGCCGAGGCGGAGAGAGCTAGGGAGAGCCTCCGCATCGCGCAGGACCAGCTCCTCCAGGCCCGCAAGATGGCCTCGCTCGGGCAGCTCACCGCCGGGATCGCGCACGAGATCAAGAACCCGCTCAACTTCGTCAACAACTTCGCCCAGCTCCTCGTGGACCTCGCCCGCGAGCTGCGCGAGGAACTCGGCGAGCAGCGCGACCGCCCGGCCGGCGAGGTGCTGGACGAGGTCGGGGACATCCTCGACGACATGACCCACAACGCGGAGAAAATCCGCGAGCACGGCGAGCGCGCCGACGCGACGGTCCGCAGCATGCTCATGCACTCCCGCAGCAACGACGACCAGCGCCAGGCGGTCGACCTCAACGCGCTCGTCAAGCAGTACGTCAACCTCGCCTATCACGGCATGCGCGCCTCCGACCCGCACTTCAACACCACCATCGAGTTCGACCTCGACCCTGAGGTGGAGCACCTGGAGATCATCCCGCAGGAGATCGGGCGCGTGTTCATCAACCTCGCCAACAACGCGTTCTCGGCTACGCGCTCGAAGGCGGAGCAGAAGGACGCCGCCGGCGAGTCGTTCCGCCCCGTGGTCTCGGTGCGGACGAGCCTGCGCGGCGACGAGGTCGAGGTCCGCATCGGCGACAACGGGACCGGCATCCCGGAGTCCGTGCGGGCGCGCATCTTCGAGCCGTTCTTCACGACCAAGCCTGTCGGGACAGGGACCGGGCTGGGGCTGTCGCTCTCCTACGAGATCGTCACCGTCGGGCACGGCGGGACGATGGCGGTCGAGACGGAGGAGGGCGAGGGGACGACCTTCGTCATTACCTTGCCCCAGACAGACCAGCGCCTGCCCGCCGCCGATGGATAGCCTCTGGGACAACATCTTCCGCTCCCGAGACGAGACGGGGCCCGCGGCGCTGCTGCGCCAGGTGCCGATGTTCGCCGACCTCGACCGGCGCGAGATCGCCGAGGTGCGCAAGATCCTCTACCGCCGGGAATACCGAGCCGGTGAGGTCATCTTCCGCCAAGACGACCCGGGCGTCGGGATGTACGTCATCGAAGAGGGAACGGTCGACATCGTGCACGAGCCGACGAACCGCGTCCTGGCCGACCTCGGCGTCGGCGACGTCTTCGGCGAGATTGCCCTCTTGAACGAGACGCCGCGCTCGGCTCGCGCCGTGGCGACGACTGCGACCACCCTGTACGGCCTCTTCCAGCCTGAGCTCTACGACCTCGTCAAGCGCGCCCCCCGGCTGGGCGTGAAGCTGCTCCTGCCTCTGGCCCGCACCCTCGGCGCGCGCCTCGTCCACGCCGACGAGCAGCTCGAACGCTTGCACGCACAGGCTGCTGCCGCCGAGGAGAGCGTCCAATCCAACGGAGCCCGCGATGTCACGGTGGGCTAAGGGGCTGCTCGTAGCAGCGGGACTTGCCACTGCCGTGTGGCTGCTGCGCCCGGTCGGCAGCGTCGTCCAGATGGTCGTGCTCGGGGCGCTGCTGGCCTATCTCCTGGACCCCCTCGTAGGGCGGCTCGAAGCGCGCGGGATGGGGCGGACCGGGGCCGCGGCGACGGTATTTTTCAGCGCTCTTCTCGGCCTCGGCCTCCCGCTTACGCTGCTGTTTCCGGCCCTCGCCGCCCAGGTCCGGGCACTGCGCGAAGGCATCGACATGACGGCAGCGAGCGAGATGGTGGCCGAGATCGACCTCTGGGTCGGGGGTTGGGCCGAGCCGCTGGGGCTGGACGCGCCGGACCTGCGCACCTGGCTGGCCGACGCTACCGGGCAGCACTTCGGCAACATCGTGGCGATGGTACCGGGCGTGCTCGGGCTGGCGGTGCAGGTCGTGGTGGTGCCGGTGATCGCGTTCTTCCTGCTGCGCGACGGGCGGCGCTTCCGCAGGGGCTTCATCGGCCTCGTCCCGAACCGCTATTTCGAGTTCACCCTCAGTGCCCTCCGCCGGGCCGACGCCCAGCTCGGCGGCTACCTCCGCGGCCAGCTCCTCGCGGCGACGATCGTCGGGCTGCTGGCGACGCTCGCGCTCTGGCTGATCGGGGTCGAGTACTACTTCCTCATCGGCCTGGTGGCCGGCGTGGCGAACATGATCCCGTTCCTCGGCCCGTTCATCGGCGGTGCGGTCGCCGTCACGGTCTCGACCGTCACGACCGGCTCCTTCTCCTTCGTCGTCCCGATCTTCCTGTCGTTCTCGGCGATCCAGATGATCGACAACTTCATCTCGCAGCCCCTCCTACTGGCGCAGAACGTCGAACTCCACCCGCTTGCGATCCTGGTTGTGCTCCTCGTCGCCGGCGAGGCGTTCGGCATCCTGGGCCTCCTGCTCGCCGTGCCGACGGCCGCCGTGCTCAAGGTGCTCGTCCACGAGTTCGTCACCACCTTCCGCAGCTACCGCTTTTCGTGATGCGTACCTCGTGAGACCAGGTAGCACTCGGTGAGGCGACGGGTACGCATCACGTCTCACGCACCACACCCCATGAAAACGATCCTCCTCCTCCGCCACGGCAAGTCCGACTGGAACGCCGAGTTCGACCACGACCACGAGCGCCCGCTGGGCAAGCGAGGCCGGAAGGCCGCCGAGACGATGGGGCGGTTCCTGCTCGTGAGCGGCGTGCTCCCGGACCGGATTGTCACCTCGACGGCCGTGCGGGCGCGCACCACGCTCGACATCGTGCGCGGGGCCGGGGAGCTAGAGGCTCCGGTGCACGAGGCGCGCGACCTCTACGGGGCGGGGCCCCGCGAACTGCTGCGGACCATCCGTGCCCAAGACGACGAGGCGGAGGTGCTGCTGCTCGTCGGTCACCAGCCCGGCTGGGGCGAGACTGTCAGCCGCCTCACCGGCGGCAGCGCCGTCCGCTTCCCGACAGCCGCGCTCGCCCGCGTCGATGTCGGCGTCACACGCTGGCGCGACGTGGGCTTCGGCCAGGGCGAACTGATCTGGCTCGTCCCGCCGAAAGCGCTGGGGTAGGACTACGGTCGGTAGCTATACTACCCTGCGGATGGTGTCAAGAGACTTGCGGAAAAACACCTCCCCGATGCCACCATCGTTCACCCCAGCCAGCAAACCGCACTCCTCGAACCCCATGCGCCGGTGCCAAGCCTGCGGCTCCGGCTCGTCCGCTTGCGACGAACTGTAGAGTACGGTGTGCCCCCGACTGGAGGCCTCGGCCTCGACGTGCGCGAGGAGCGCACGCCCGACCCCGACGCGGCGGTGGGGCTGCAGGACGAGGATGAGTTCGATGTACGGGAGCTTCGACCACAGCCACTCCAGCCGAAGGTACCCGACTGGCTTGTCGCCCCGGCGTGCGATGTACACGTCGCCGTCGCCCACCTTCCGTCTCACGGCGGGGCTAGGAAGATGGCCGTCCTGGGAGACGAAGACGAGGTCGCTCTCGAAGGCTGTTCGGACGGTGATCTCTGCCTGAGTCACAATACGCTCCCGTCTCTAGCGCTCCGCCTTCTCTTCCGCTCTTCCGCTCTTGCGCTCTTCCGCCTCCTCCAGCGGGCGCGGACTGATCTCGACGAGCACCTGCTTGATCCGGTTGTTGTCTAGCTCCTCGACCCGTAGCGTCAGCGGGCCGTACTCGGTGACGGTGCCCGGCTCGGGAATCTCGCCGGTCAGGTGGAAGATGAGGCCGCCGAGCGTTTCGAAGTCGAACGCCTCGGTCTCCACCTCCACCTCGAAGCTCTCCAAGAGGTCGTCGAGGTCGATCCCGGCATCGACGCGGAACGTCTGCGGGCCGACGCGTTCGTAGGGGAGCGCCTCGGGGAGGTCGTGCTCGTCGCGTATCTCGCCCACGATCTCCTCCAAGATGTCCTCGAGCGTGACGACGCCCGCCGTGCCGCCGTACTCGTCGACGACGACCGCGATGTGGGTATTCGAGGTCTGGAAGTCCGCGAGCATCGCGTCGAGCGGGCAGCCGAGCGGAACGAACTTCGCCGGGCGGGCGATGCGCTCCCAGTCGGCCGGTTGGCTGCCGAGGGCGCGGGCCTCTTCCTGGTCCAGGAGCGGGATGAGGTCTTTGGCGTAGAGAATGCCGAGCACATCGTCGAGGTGCTCGCGGTAGAGCGGAAAGCGCGAGTGCCCGGTCTCGCGGATCAGGGTCAGCGCTTCGTCGAGCGTGGCCGTGTCGGGCAGCGCGTGGACATCGACCCGGCTGACCATGACCGCGCGCACCGTGGTCTCGCCGAACTCGACGATCGAGTGGATCAGCGCACGCTCTTCCTCTTCGAGCGTACCGTCCGCTTCGCCGAGGTCGGCGAGGGTCTTGAGGTCTTCGTTGGAGACGACGGCCGCCTGGGTGCGGAAGCGCCGCTGGACGAGGTCCATCCCGTGCGCGAGGAGGTTGGACGCCGGGTAGAGCACGCGGAAGACGAGGTAGAGCGGGCCGGAGAAGAGCGTCGCCCACCGCCGGTTCTGTTGGGTGGCGACGAGCTTCGGGGTGATCTCGCTCAGGACGAGGAGTAGGAACGTCAGGACGACGACCTGGAAGACGAGTAGGGTCGTCTTGCTGATCTCGTAGGCTTCGGCGGCCTGCACCGTGAGCACCGTCGCCAGGATCGCCGCGGCGACGTTGACGAGGTTGTTCATGATGAGGATGCCGATCAGCAGCCGGCGGGGACGTTCCAGGAGCGCGAGCACCCGGCGGGCACCCTTACTGTCGTCCTCGCTCAGGGCTTCGCGGTCGCTCGCGCTGAGCGAGAAGAGGGCGACCTCCGAGCCCGAGAAGAAGGCGGAGAGGACCAAGAGCAGCACGAACAGCGTCGCTTCGGTGGCGACGGTCGCGGTTCCGGCGGCGACGGGCCAGAGTGTCAGGAGGAGCCCCACGAGGGGGCTGCTAGAGTCGGCGTCCAAAGCGGGGGAGGAGGCCCTCGGCTGGTTCTACGAGCGGCGATCCGGCAGCGTGCACCGGGGTCATGGGCAAAAATATACGAGCGAGTGCTCCGTGCGGCCCTGGCAGTTTCGGCGGGCCGCATATTCTTAATAAGTGAGGGGTGACAGCCCAAAGGCCGCCACCCCCGCGATGCGCAGTGCGCTTCAGAGGTTCGCCCTAAGGGCGTGGCCTCTAGAAGGGCAGGTCGTCATCCGGCCCGAACGGATCGTTCGACCCTGCGGGTCCGCCGGCGGGCTGGGCCTGCCGCTGCGGCTGGCGCCGCTCCTGCGAGTAGCCGCCGCCGTTCGAGCCGCGCGACTGGTCGAAGCCGCCGGACGAGTCGTAGCCGCCACCGCCGCCGCCCCGGCTGTCGAGCATCATCATCTCGCGCGCCTTGACTTCGGTGGTGTAGCGGGTGTTGCCGTCCTTGTCTTCCCACTGGCGGGTCTGGAGCGAGCCCTCGAAGTAGACCTGCGAGCCCTTCTTGAGGTACTCGCCGCAGATCTCCGCGAGGCGGGCCCACGCGACGACGGAGTGCCACTCGGTCTTCTCGACGAGGTCGCCGTTGGAGTCCTTGTAGCTCTCATTCGTGGCGAGCCGCAGGTTGCAGACGGCGGTGCCGCTGCCGGTGTAGCGAAGCTCCGGGTCCTGCCCGAGGTTGCCGATGAGGATGACTTTGTTGATTGCGCGTGCCATAAGATGGCCTCCTATTTGGATAGGGTTACATGATTCCGCCGGTGCGTCTCGGGGAGGCGCGCTCGGCCTTAACGGGTCCGGCCTCGCGGCCGGGCTGCCAGTATAGACAGGGAGGCGCTAGGGACATAACCTCCGCCGCCAAAATACTTTTCCACAGTGACAGCTCCCTGTCATACAACTTCTGCCCAGCCTCCAGCACCCATAGTCCGGCGGGCACCGTTTGCGGTAGCGACCGCATGTACGGTATCATCTACGGTATTGTCGAGACTACTTCGCCGCGAAGCAGCCTTGTGCGGCGTGCGTGCCGGGCGTGGCCCCTGCCGGTTGCGCATCGCGTTTAGGCTCTTGAGGACAGCCGCGCGCTCGTCTTGCTTACTGTAAGCGCTTACTTCCTTGCTTTCTTCCCCACCCGGTTCGCCGTCCCCCACCGCTGCGCGTCCAGCCGTCCGTGCCCGCGTCGAAGGCAGTTCCGTGCCCGGCATGGAGCGGGCCTACACCGAACCTTTCACGATTGGCCGAGGCATCCAGGCTACGCTCCACGTCGACTCCGGCCGCGTCAGCCGCCTCCACGCCGAGGTCGTCTACGAAGACGGGGGCTGGGTGCTGCGCGACGCCGGCAGCACGAACGGGACCTACTACAACGAGCAGCGCGTGGAGCGCGTGCCGCTAGCCGGCGGCGAGACCGCCGTGCGGTTGGGGCGGGAAGGCCCCTTCGTGTACCTTGCGGTGGCCGAACGCAGGGAAATGGGTGAGTGGTCCGTGGAGGCGGGAGAGATGGGGGTCCCGGTGTCGCGCCGCCGCCGGGCGCAGGAGGACACCCAGCGGCAGTCGCAGCCGTACCGCCCGCTTCGCGCCGAGGAGCCGACCACGGGGCACGACGCGACCGATCTCGTCCGGGCTGCCTCGGCAAGGGGCGCAGAGGCGATGCCGAGGAGAACGCCAAGCCAGCAACGCCGGGTGAGATCGCCTCGCGGGACGCTGATACTGGCGGGCGTGCTGGCGCTGCTCCTGCTCGCGATCCTGCTCGCGGTGGTGTGAGTCTCAGGCTCCGGTTTGGGTAGGGAAGATGAAGTCGCTTCTTCGGCAGAAAGGGACTGGCTAAAGCGGAAGGCAGCCCCTATCTTGAAGCTACACCTCTGAGACCTCTGCGTGCCCTTCCAGCGTATCCTCGTCCCGTTCGACTTTTCCGCGCTCGCCGAAGAGGGCGTCCGGCTCGCCGAGCAGCTAGCCGACGCGCACGGTGCACAGCTCGACATCCTCCACATCGTGGAAGAGCCGGCCTTCCCGTCCTTCTTCAAGCTCGGGGCGATGCGGATCTACGGCATGGTGCCGGACCAGGAGAAGGTGGCGTGGACGGCTCTGGAGAAACGCTTCGGCACGCCAGCTGAGCGGCAGGACCTGGAGTTTCACGTAGTCAAGGGCGCATCAGGCCAGGAGATTATCCGGTTCGCGAGCACCCGCGAGGTCGACCTCGTGGTGATCACATCGCACGGCTTGAGCGGGTTGCAGCATGTGGCGATGGGTGCGGTGGCGCAGAAGGTGGTGCAGATGGCCCCGTGCCCGGTGCTGGTCGTCAAGGCGTTCGACCCGGGGCGGGACCAGATGAAGGAGGCGAGCGGCGACGGGCAGACGGAACAGCCTCCGGCCTCGGCGTAGCCCGCCCGCTTCCGTGAACATCCTCGGCCTCTCCTGCTTCTACCACGACGCCGCGGCCTGCCTCGTCCAGGACGGCCGGATCGTCGCGGCGGCGCAGGAGGAACGTTTCACGCGCCTCAAGCATGATGCCTCGTTCCCGGCGCACGCCGTGGCCTACTGCCTCCACGCAGGCGGCCTCACGCAGGCGGACCTCGACGCGGTCGCGTTCTACGACAAGCCGTTTCTGACCTTCGAGCGGCTCCTGGAGACCTACCTCGCCTTCGCGCCGCGCGGTCTCGCGTCGTTTATCAAGGCGATGCCGGTGTGGCTGAAGAAGAAGCTCTGGACCCCGGACGTGCTCGCCCGCGAGCTGGACTTCGAGGGGCCGGTCCTCTTCACCGAGCACCACGAGAGCCACGCCGCGAGCGCGTTCTTCCCCTCGCCCTTCGAGCGCGCCGCCGTCCTCACCGCCGACGGGGTAGGGGAGTGGGCGACGACGAGTTACGGTGTCGGCGAAGGCCACCGCGTCCGGCTCCTCGCTGAGCAACACTTCCCGCACTCGCTCGGGCTGCTCTACTCGGCGTTTACCTACTTCTGCGGCTTCCGCGTCAACTCGGGCGAGTACAAGCTGATGGGCCTCGCGCCCTACGGCGAGCCACGCTTCGCCGACACTATCCGGCGCGAACTGATCGACCTGAAGCCTGACGGGTCGTTCCGGCTGAACCTGGACTACTTCACCTACCCCGTCGGGCTGCGGATGACGGGGCGGCGCTTCGCGGGCCTCTTCGGCGGGCCGCGCCGCGAGCCGGAGGGGGAGATCACGCAGCGCGAGCTGGACCTCGCCCGGAGCGTGCAGGTGGTGACGGAGGAAGCTGTGCTCGCGCTCGCCCAGCATGTGCACCGCGAGACGGGGGAGGCCAACCTCTGCCTCGCAGGCGGCGTTGCGCTCAACTGCGTGGCGAACGGGCGGCTGCTGCGCGAGGGGCCGTTCGAGCGGCTCTGGGTCCAGCCGGCGGCGGGTGATGCAGGCGGGGCGCTCGGCGCGGCGCTCGCGGTGTGGCACGAGTGGGCGGACAGGCCTCGCGCGCCGGAGCCGAAGGACGCGATGCAGGGCAGCTACCTCGGGCCTGCGTTCTCGCCGGACGAGATCGCGGCGGTGCTGGAAGCCGAGGGCGTACCGCACGAGGCGCTGCACGACGAAGACGCCCTCGCCGAGCGGACAGCGCAGCTCCTCGCCGAAGGCCACACCGTCGGGTGGTTCCAGGGCCGGATGGAGTTTGGGCCGCGCGCCCTCGGCCACCGCTCGATCCTCGCCGACCCCCGAGGCCGGGACGTCCAGCGGACGGTCAACTTGAAGATCAAGTTCCGCGAGAGCTTCCGGCCCTTCGCCCCGGCCGTCCTCGCCGAGCGCGCCGCCGAGGTGTTCGACCTCGGGGCCGAGAGCCCCTACATGCTGCTCGTAGCCCCGGTGCGCGACGCCGCGACCAGCGGCGAGGGGCTGGACCGGCGGCACCACGTCGCGTCGCCGATTCCGGCTGTGACGCACGTCGACGGCTCGGCGCGGGTGCAGACGGTAACGGCGGCGCGGAGCCCACACTTCTACCGGCTCCTCCGCGCCTTCGAGGCCGAGACCGGCTGCCCCGTGCTCGTCAATACGTCGTTCAACGTGCGGGGCGAGCCCATCGTCTGCACGCCCGAAGACGCCCTCCGCGTGTTCCGCCGGACGCACCTCGACGCGCTCGTGCTCGGCCCCTACGTCGTCACGAAGGCGATGCTGCCCGAGGCCGAGCGCGCCGCGTTCTCGCCCGAAGAGATCGCCGCCGAGTACGGGCTGGATTGAGGGAGGAGAATGAGTTTAGAGAGACTGCCCCGCAACGCGGCAGCCTTTTTCTGTCCTCCGGCTCACTGTCCTCTGCCCGCTGGCCTACCGACTCCCGACGGTCTCCTCCTCAGTGACCGCCTCTGGCGGCAGCGGGCCTTCGCCGTTGACCGGCGGCGCGTGCGTCGGCGTCGGGTCCAGCACGGCGAGCTTGGCGCGCTCGATCAGGCCGTAGATGACGTAGATCGCAAGCAGCACCGCGGTGGCGACGATCCCGATCACGCTGAAGAGCCGAAGCTCGTACCCCAGCACGGTCACCACCGGGTTGCCGAGGAAGAATACGACCGTATTGGCCGTGATCATGAACAGGCGCAACTCGGTCGGCCCGGCCCCGGCGAAGGAGATTTTGAATACGTCCTGCGTGATCGTCACGAGGTTGACGTGGATCATCATCAGGAAGTAAGCCACGATCAGGAACAGCGCCACCGAGAGGTCCATCAGCGGCGACAGGCCGAGGCCGACGAAGATCAGGAACGTTGAGACCGCGTCGCTCTGGTGGTCCACGTAGAACCCGTAGCGCTCGCGGCGGATGTTGCGGACGCGGGCGAGCGTGCCGTCGAGCGAATCCCCCCACCAGTGGACGACAAACCCTACTGAGGCGACCCACAGCCACCCCAGACTGTACTGCGTGAGGACGTACGAGCCGCCGATCACGACGGCAGAGATAAGACCGACGATCGTGAGCTTGTCCGGCGTCATCCACATCGGGAGGCGCGCGGCCATGCGGGGGAGCGCCCACTGCTCGAAGCGGGCGAGGGCGATCTTGTTGACGCGCTTCTTGGCTTGCGCCTTTTCCATAGGACGTGGGCGAGAGGAACTGGACACGACGGAGCCCCGAGGGGGGTTGGAGCCAGCCGTCTCGGGCGGCGGAGAGGCGTGAGGGATTGAGAATGGATGATGGAAGATAGCAGAGCCTAGCAAGCAAGCCCGCAATCCTCGATGATCTCTCCTCTATCCTCCCGATCTCAGCGGATCCTCCTGGCCCGCCGTCTCCGACATGGCTCCTCACGTTGTGCCTGCGTCCTACCCCTCAGACCGCGCGAAGTGCCCGGTCGAGGTCCGTTTTCAGGTCGTCGAGGTCTTCGACGCCGACCGAGAGGCGGATGAGCGAGTCGGTGAGGCCCGCCGCGAGGCGCTGCTCGCGTGGCACCGAGGCGTGCGTCATCGTGGCTGGGTGGTTGACGAGGCTCTCGACCCCGCCCAGGCTCTCGGCGAGCGCGAAGACTCGTGTCGCCGTCATCACCTCCACCGCGCGCTCGACCGAGTCGTCGGCGAGTTCGAACGAGACCATGCCGCCGAAGTCGCGCATCTGCCGGGCGGCGATCTCGTGGCCGGGGTGCGAGGCGAGGCCGGGATAGCGGACGTGCCCGACCGCCGGGTGGGCGTCGAGGAAGTCGGCCACCCGGCGGGCGTTCTGGCAGTGGCGCTCCATGCGGAGGTGGAGCGTCTTCGTCGCGCGGAGCACGAGGAAGCAGTCCATCGGACCGGGCGCGGCCCCGACGGCTTTGATCTGGAAGCGAAGGTGCTCGGTCCAGTCCGGGTCGCTCGTCATCACCGCGCCGCCGACCACGTCGGAGTGCCCGCCGAGGTACTTCGTCGTCGAGTGGAGGACGAGGTCGGCGCCGAAGGCGAGCGGCTGCTGAAGGTAGGGCGAGGAGAACGTGTTGTCCACGACGAGGCTCGCACCCTGCGCCTTCGCCCGCTCGGCCAGCGCCGCGATGTCGACGACCTGGAGCAGCGGGTTCGTCGGCGTCTCGGCCCAGACCATCTTAGTCGCCTCCGTGAACGCCGCCTCGACCGCGCCGAGGTCGGTCATGTCGACGAACGAGAAGGTGAGCCCGAACGGCTCCCACACCTGGCGCATGAGGCGGTAGGTGCCGCCGTAGAGGTCGTCGCCGGCGACGACGTGATCGCCGGGGCGGAGGCGGCGGAGGATGGCGTCCACGCCGGCAATGCCGGAGGCGAAGCAGATGCCCTCGACTGCCCCTTCGAGTGCGGCGAGGTTAGCTTCGAGCGCCGTCCGGGTCGGATTTGAGACGCGGGCATACTCGTGGCCCTGGTGGTCGCCCGGCGCAGCCTGGACGTAGGTCGAGGTCAGGTAGACCGGCGTCATGATGGCCCCGGTAGACGGGTCCGGCTCCTGCCCGGCGTGCACGGCGCGGGTGCCGAATCCGAGTTCAGCGGTGGCGTGGTCTTGGCCGTTGGTTCTCGTTTCAGCGTCGGCAGTAGAAGACATAGAGGTCGAAAGAATGACAGAGGATGGAGAACAGCGGAGAAAGCACCTCATCCTCCACCTTCCATCTGCATCCTCCAAACAAAACGGGGGCGCAGGCTGGCCGCGCCCCCGTCGAGGTTACGGGCAGGAGTAGGTCAGTTGAGGTCTAGGCCGGCGCACTCGGCGGCTTCCTCGGCCTTGTCGTTCTGCCGGAGCGAGGCGTAGACCTGGAAGAGCGCGCGGCAGATGTCGGCGGTGTCGTCGCCGCCGGCCTCGGTCAGTTCGCGGGCGCGCTCCAGGTTCGGCATGGCCTGCGCGAGGAGGTCGGAGCGCTGGGCAACGACGGCCTCGACGTCGGCGCGCGGGGCGTCGGCGTCTTCGAGTTCCGAGATCTGGTCGTTGAAGCTGGCGGCCTTGTTCTGGTAGGCGGCCCCGAGGTTGTAGTAGGCGTTCGCGTTCTGGCTGTCCAGTTCCGTCGCCCGCATGAGCTGCTCGGCGGCCTCGTCGTAGCGTCCGTCTTGGAGGAGGAACGAGCCGTAGTTGTAGCGGAGCACCGGGTCGTCGGGCTCGCGCTCCACGGCTTCGGCGTAGCGCTCGATGGCCTGCTCGGCGTTGCCGGTGCGCCCGTAAGCGTTGAGCAGTTCGGTCTGGATGTCCTCGTTCTCGGGGAACATCGCCTGGCCCTCCTCCAGCACGGCGAGGGCGTCGCTGGCCTGGCCTTCGGCGAGGTAGATGCGCCCGAGGTAAATGTAGGCGTCGACGCTGTTGGCCCCCTTGTCGATGGCCATCTGGAGCGGCTCGGCGGCCTCGGTGGAGCGGTCGGCGGCGATGAGGGCGAGGCTCTGGTTGAGATAGCCAGCGGAGGAGTCGGGCTGAAGCGTGATGGCGTTCTGGTAGGCCGTCGCGGCGTCGCCGTAGGCCGACGGGTCCTCGGCAGCGCGGCGGTACGAACTCTGGCCTCGGGTCATCTCGAAGGCCCATGCCACCTGGAGCCGGTTGTCGATGTCGGACGGCTCGTAGCCGTTGGTGCGGGCGCTCGCGTAGGCCAGCGTCATGTCCTCGATGAAAGCACCGCGTCCCGCGGCGTCGTTGGGCATGCCCTCGGCCTTCATGCGGAAGGCCTCGCCGCGCAGAAAGTGCGCCTCGCCGTTCGCGGGGTCAGACTCGATGGCCATCGAGGTCAGTTCAAGGACGCGCTCGTAGTCCTGGTTGTTCATCTCGTTGCGCGCCCCCTGGACGTTCGGGTCCGTGCAGCCGTCGGCTCCGGCGATGAGGAAGGCGAGCGCGAAAAGGCTGAGCGCAACGGGCGTGCGCAGTGGCGCGAGGCGTGGGAGCAGGCGAGAGGAGGTCATGACGGTGGAGGGGCAGATGGCGGATGGACAGGGGCAGCGCGGGCAGGCCCGGGGGTGAGAGGTGCCAGCGGCGAACAGATCGGTTAGAACGCACGCTCGGCACGGCTCGAAACTACCACTTTCTGTATGAACGGACAACCGCGCCTGTTCCGCATGCACCGGGCAGCGCCGGCAGTGCTAGAATCTCTTGCAAACGCCGGAACGCGCCTTCTCCTCCTGCGTGTCCCCCGTCCGGCAGTACCTACGTTAGCGCTCACCCACGTTCTAGCGATGACTTCTCATTCTACGTCGAAGACGATAGTCCCGGCGGGGCTCCGCGCGTTCCTGGCCGGCCTGATCGACTACGCCGGCCTGTTCCCGCCCGCTCGCCTGCCGCTGGAGGTGGCCGTCCCCAACTTCGCTGCGTACCGGCAGAGCGAAGACGCCTGGATGCTGGGTCGGTTCATCTGCCCGGCCTCGCGGCTGGGCGACCTGAGCGCGTACGCGGAGCACTTCACCCCCGAAGCGCCGTTTCCTGTCTCGGTACTCGGCAGCGGCGGGGCTGACGCCGAATCGTTCCGCCGGGCATTCCGGGACGACATGCAGGCGGTGAAGGCGTTCGAGGACCGGCATGGAGACAGCGTCCGGTCCGACCTCCTGGAGACCCGGCTGCCGGAGGCCGTGACCGAAGCCGGCAGCGATGCCGTGGCCGGCGTGCTGCTCCGCGCGAGCGAGGCCGCTGCCGAGGCCGGCGTGGCCTTCGAGCGGATGCACTTCGAGGCCGGCTTCACCGGGGAGTGGCGCGAAACCATCGGCGGGGCCGTCACGGCGCTCGCCCGGCACAACGCGGGCGGCGGGCCGCCGGTCGGGTTCAAGGTGCGCTGCGGCGGCGTCACCCCGGACGCGTTCCCAACGCCCGAGCAGGTCGCCTTCGTACTGGCCGCGTGCCGCGATGCCGGGGTGCCGTTCAAGGCGACGGCCGGGCTGCACCACCCCGTCCGCCACCTCGACCGCACCGTCGGGGCTATGATGCACGGCTTCCTCAACGTCTTCGGGGCCGGCGTCCTCGCTCACGCGCTCGACCTCACCGAGGCCTCGCTGCGCCAGCTCCTGCGCGGCGAGTCGATCAAGGCGTTCGCGTTCGACGAAACCGGCTTTGCCTTCCAGGACCTCTCGATCAGCACCCGGCAGGTGGCCCGCGCCCGCGAGGTATTTGCGATGTCCTACGGAAGCTGTTCCTTCGACGAGCCCCGCGAAGACCTGCGCGCCGCCGGACTGTTGTGAGCTCGGAAGAGCGGAGGAGAGGGAGAGCGGAAGACCCCGCGATCTACCGCCGTGCTATCTTTCGCACGCTCCCGCTTTCGCACTTCCCTGCTTCCGCTCTTCCACACCTCAGAACATGAACCCCACCCACGACCCCGCCCTTCGCTCGTTCGTCGACGTACACCCGGACTCGCCGTTTCCGATTCAGAACCTGCCGTTCGGCGTCTTCCGGCGGAAGGCCGGTGGGGGCCCCCGCGTCGGCGTCGCCATCGGCGAGCAGGTGCTCGACCTCGCGGTGCTGGAGGACGAAGGGCTCTTCGACGGTGAAGTACTCGCGGGGCAGCACCCCTTCTCGCAGTCCTCATTGAACGGGTTTATGGGGCTCGGCCGCCCGGCGTGGAGTGAGGCGCGGCGCACGGTCCAGCACCTCCTGCTGGGCAGCACGCCCACGCTACGCGATGATGACGGCCTGCGCGCCCGCGCCCTCGTCCCGCGCGGCGATGTCGAGATGCTGCTCCCGGCGCGCGTCGGGGACTACACCGACTTCTACTCGTCGCGCCAGCACGCGACGAACGTCGGGTCGATGTTCCGCGACCCGAACAACGCACTGCTTCCAAACTGGCTGCACCTCCCGGTCGGCTACCACGGGCGGGCGTCGTCGGTCGTGGTGTCGGGCACCGACGTGGTCCGGCCCCAGGGCCAGCTCAAGCCGAGCGACGACGAGCCGCCGGTCTTCGGCCCGTCGCGGCTGCTCGACTTCGAGCTGGAGATGGGCTTCTTCGTCGGCCCTGGTACGGAACTGGGCGCGTCGGTCCCAATCGACCAGGCCGCCGAGCACATCTTCGGGTTCGTCCTCGTCAACGACTGGTCGGCGCGCGACATCCAGAAGTGGGAGTACGTCCCGCTCGGGCCGTTCCTCGGCAAGAGCTTCGCCACGAGCGTCAGCCCGTGGGTCGTCACCGCCGAGGCGCTCGAGCCGTTCCGCGTCGAGGGCGAGCCGCAGACGCCGGAGGCCGGCAACCCCGCGATCCTCGACTACCTCCGGCAGCCCGGCAAGCGCGCGCTCGACCTCCACCTCGAAGTCGGCCTCTGGCCCGAGGACGCCGGCAGCCCGACGACGATCGCCGAGTCGAACGCGAAGTACCTCTACTGGAGCCCCGAGCAGCAGCTCGCCCACCACACCGCGAACGGCTGCAACGTCCGCCCCGGCGACCTCCTGGCGAGCGGCACGATCAGCGGCGAGGAGAAGGGATCGTACGGCAGCATGCTGGAGCTGAGCTGGCGTGGCACCGACCCGGTGAAGCTCCAGGGCGGGGCCGAGCGCAGATTCCTACAGGACGGCGACCTCGTCACGATGCGCGGCTGGGCGCAGGGCGACGGGTACCGCGTCGGCTTCGGCGAGGTGCGTGGACGGGTCCTGCCAGCGCGCCAGGCATAGCGCTGCCCGGCAGGCGCGCGGAACATTGGAAGGACCCTCACACAGAGTTGGCGTGGCCTGCGAACGCTATTATATTAGCGCCCGATTCGTAGGAGGGGCTCCGCTTCCACGCTTCCATCATGATCACCGAAGCTCTCCCCGCCACCCACGCGCTTCTGATCCACCGGCTCCCCGTGTCGCATGGCTAGTGTTGCTACAGCACCCCGCATCTTCCGCCCCACGCTCTCCCTGAAACTCTCTGACTTCCAGTACGACTACCCGAAGGAACTCATCGCGAAGTATCCTGCGGAGCCGCGCGACAGTGCGCGGCTGATGGTCGTAGACCGAGAGCGGCGGACGGTCGAGCACCACAGCTTCCGCGAGATCGTCGACTTTTTCGGTGCCGGCGACGCGCTCGTTGTCAACGACACGAAGGTCTTCCCGGCGCGGCTCTTCGGCAACAAGGAGAAGACCGGGGCGCGCATCGAGGTCTTCCTGCTGCGCGAGCTCAACGCTGAGAGCCAACTCTGGGACGTGATCGTCAACCCGGCGCGCAAGATCCGGGTCGGCAACAAGCTCTACTTCGACAACGGCCTCGTCGCCGAGGTCGTCGACAACACCACGAGCCGGGGTCGGACCATCCGCTTCCAGTTCGACGGCACGAGCGACGAGCTCTACGCCAAGATCGACGAGATCGGGACGACGCCGATCCCGCCCTACCTCCGGCGCGAGGTCGAGGCGATCGACAAGGAGCGCTACCAGACGATGTTCGCCGCCAAGCGCGGGGCCGTCGCCGCGCCGACGGCCGGGCTCCACTTCACGCCCGAGATCATCGCGGCGCTCGAGGCGAAGGGCGTCTCGGTCTGCCCGGTGACGCTCCACATCGGGCTCGGCACGTTCCGCCCGGTCGAGGTCGAGGACCTGACGAAGCACCGGATGGACTCGGAGAACTTCCACATCTCCGGCGACCCGTGCTCCGCCGTCAACCGTGCTCTGGAGTCGCAGACCAACACCGTGACCGTCGTCGGGACGACGTGCGTGCGCGCGCTCGAGTCGAGCATCTCGGCGACGGGTGGTCTCAAGACCGGCGAGGGCTGGACCGACAAGTTCATCTACCCGCCCTACGAGTTCCGCATCACCGAGCGCCTGATCACGAACTTCCACATGCCGAAGTCGACGCTCCTGATGCTGGTCTCGGCCTTCGCCGACCGGGAGCTGATCATGCATGCCTACCGCGAGGCCATCAAGCATGAGTACCGCCTCTTCTCCTTCGGCGACGCGATGATCATCGTGTAGAGCGCACCGACCATCGAGACCACCGTCGGGGCGCGGCTTGCCGCGCCCCTACTCGTTTCAGAGCGTTATGAATGAGAGCAACGTTGCCATCGTCGTTCCTGCTGCCGGGAGTGGGACCCGGATGGGCGGGCGGCGCAAGCAGTTCCGCACGCTCGGCGGTGCGCCGGTCCTCGTCCGCACGCTGGAGATCTTCGAGCACCACCCCGCCGTGGATGCGCTCGTCGTTGTCGGGCCACCGGGGGAGGCGAAAGCGCTGCAGGCTGACCTGCAGGGTTACGGTCTCACGAAGCTGCACGCCGTCGCCGAGGGCGGGACGACGCGGCAAGAATCGGTAGAGCGGGGCCTGTTCGTACTTCCAGAGGAAACGGATCTCGTTCTCGTTCACGACGCTGTCCGGCCCTTTCTCCCGGCCGACCGGCTGAGCGCCGTCATCGACGTCGCCCGCACGCACGGAGCCGCCGCCCTTGCCGTCCCCGTAGCCGATACCGTCCGGCGCAGCGAGACCGAGGCCGGCGCGTCCGTCTTCGGCGAGACCGTGCCGCGCGATGGACTCTGGCGGATGCAGACTCCGCAGGCGTTCCGCACCGGCTGGCTCCGCGACGCCCACGCTGCCGCTCGCGCTGATGGCGTGACTGGCACCGACGAGGTCGAACTCGTGCAGCGCTTCGGTCACGCCGTTCGCCTCGTCGAGGGCAGGGCGCTCACCTTCAAAATCACCACTCCCGCCGACTGGAGCCTTGCCGAAGCGCTCTGGCCGGTGTGGTCTGGAGGGTTGAAGATGGAGGACTGAAGCTGGGGTCACCATCCTCCGTCCTCTATCTTCCATCTTCTCCACGCAGTCTTGGCCCGAAGCAATGCGTACAGGAATAGGCTACGATGTCCATCGCCTCACCGAAGGCAGACCTCTCATCCTCGGCGGCGTCCGCATCGAGAGCGCGCTCGGCCTCGACGGGCACTCCGACGCCGACGTGCTCGTCCACGCCGTCATCGACGCCCTCCTGGGTGCGGCGGCCCTCGGCGACATCGGGCATCACTTTCCCGATACCGACGCCGAGTGGAAAGGAGCCGATAGCCTAAGACTCCTCGCGCACGTCCGCGCCGTCGTCGGCGAGGCCGGGTACCGGGTCGGGAACGTGGACGCGGTCGTCGTCCTCCAGCGCCCGAAGCTCCGCCCGCACATCGACGCGATGCGTGCGAATATGGCCGAGGTGCTCGGCATCGAGATCGGGCAGGTGTCGGTGAAGGCGACGACGGGGGAGCAGATCGGCTTCGCCGGGCGCGAGGAGGGAGCCGCCGCGCACGCCGTCTGCCTGCTGGTCGAGGCCGGTCGCGCCGATGGCTGAGCTGCTCGGCGACATCGTCGCGTGGATGGAGGACCTGCCGCCGGTGTGGATCTACGCGACGGTCTTCACCGTGGCCTACCTCGAAAACGTCATCCCGCCGATCCCCGGCGACATGGTCGTCGCCTTCGGCGGCACGCTCGTCGGGCTGGGCAAGGTCGGGCTGGTGCCGGTCATCGCGCTCGCCACCGTCGCCGAGACGCTGGGCTTCCTCACAGTCTACCTCGTCGGGCGGCGGATCGGCGACGCCGTGCTCGACCCGGACCGCTTGCGATGGATCCCGAAGGAAGGCGCGCGCAAAGTCAAAAGGTGGCTGGAGCGCTATGGCCTCGGAGTGGTAGCAGCGAACCGGTTTCTGAGCGGGGCGCGGGCGGTGATCGCCCTGATGGTTGGTGCCGCCCGGATGCGGCCCGGGCCGGTTGCGTTGTGGGCGACGGTGAGCGCCGCCGCGTGGTGCGCGCTGATCGTGTACCTCGGCTTCGTCGTCGGCGCGCAGTGGGAGGTGATCGGCACATGGCTGGCACGCTACGGGCAGGTCGTCACCGTGCTGCTCGTGCTCGGACTCGGGGCCTACCTCGGCGCGAAGCGCTGGCGGCGGAGCGCACAAAGAAACGGCGAAGACCCCGAAACCGGAATCTGAGGCCGCTTCGGGAGTTGACAGGGGCCTGGCAGGCTCGCTACCTTTCGAGTCTGTCACGTTCCGCCGCGTTGGCACGCTCTGCTGGACAGGCTGGCGTAGCTCAGTTGGTAGAGCAGCTGATTTGTAATCAGCAGGTCGGGGGTTCGAGTCCCTCCGCCAGCTCACACGGCAGGACCGACAGACCGGCGGCGACGCCGGGCGCAGTACACCGGGCAGGTGGCCGAGTGGTTAAAGGCGACAGACTGTAAATCTGTTCTCATACGAGTACGGAGGTTCGAATCCTTCCCTGCCCACGGCCGAGCGACGCGTTTCGAGTGGCGAACGACGAGCGATCTGCTCGGCACCCGTTCGTCACTCGCCGTTCGGCGCTCGTCATCGAAAAAGCGGGAGTAGCTCAGTTGGTAGAGCATCAGCCTTCCAAGCTGAGGGTCGCGAGTTCGAGTCTCGTCTCCCGCTCAGCACAGCGGCGAAGTACGAACGCCGAGCGACGAACGGGTAGCTGTTCGAAACTCGTCGTTCGTACCTCGTCACTTGACAACGCCTCCTTAGCTCAGCGGTAGAGCACTTCCATGGTAAGGAAGGGGTCCCCGGTTCAAGTCCGGGAGGAGGCTCCACGGGCCGGCGACGGCCTGCAGCACCGAGCAGCACACATTTCAGCAGTAGACACTCCAGCAGAGGTACCCTCTCATGGCCAAAGAGACCTTCCAGCGCACCAAGCCCCACGTCAACGTCGGCACCATCGGCCACGTCGACCACGGCAAGACCACCCTCACCGCCGCCATCACCAAGGTCCTCGCCGAG